>CAZCAL010000113.1:0-9282 GCA_964496625.1 uncultured Verrucomicrobiaceae bacterium
CTCAAGCGCCTCCTGGATCAGCATGAGCACAGCTTTGAGCATCTCGCCCGCAACACACCGGGCATGATTTACAAATTCACCATCTCACCGGATGGACAGGCCGCCTTTCCCTACGCCAGCCCTGGCAGCCAAGACATTTGGGAAGTGGACCCTGCTGAGGTGCGAGAGGACGCCACTCCCATCATCAAACTCGTCCACCCAGATGACATCGCGGGCTTCCAAGCCAGCGTCATGAAGTCTGCGGCTGAACTCTCACCTTGGGAATTTGAAGGACGCATGATCACGCCATCTGGGAAGTTGAAGTGGTTCCACGCCGCATCACGGCCAGAGTTGGCAGAGACTGGCCACATCGTTTGGCAGGGCCTTCTCATGGACGTCACTCACCAGAAGGCGATCGAAGAAGAACTCAAAGTCGCCAAGCTCAAGGCCGAGTCCGCCGCCCGATCCAAAGCAGACTTTCTGGCGAACATGAGTCATGAAATTCGCACGCCCATGAACGGCGTCATTGGCATGTCTGAACTTCTGGCCAACACCGAACTGGCCCCTCGCCAGAAGCACTATGTAGAGACCATCCGCTCCTCCGCAGAGGTCTTGCTTACCATCATCAATGACATTCTGGACATCTCCAAAATGGAGGCCGGCAAGCTACTCATCCACCCCGCCATCTTTGACCTTCGCCGCACACTCGATGACGTTGCCACGCTGCTGGCACCACGCGCCTTTGATAAAGGCATTGAGCTAATCGTTCGCTATGCACCCAATGCACCGCAGCGCGTCAATGGTGATGCCGTGCGCATCCGCCAAGTGCTGACGAACCTAATCGGCAACGCCATCAAATTCACCACCGCAGGTCACGTCCTGGTGCAGGTCAAAGAAGTCGAGCGGATCAACGGCAAGGCCAAGATCCACTTCAGCGTCACTGACACTGGCATCGGCATCAGCCCAGAGGCCATGCCTCGGTTGTTCCAAAAATTTGAACAGGAAGACTCCTCCACCTCCCGTAAATTCGGTGGCACCGGCCTCGGGCTGGCCATCAGCCGCCAACTTGTGGAACTGATGCAGGGAGAGCTCAATGTCACCAGCAAGCTGGAAGTAGGCTCCACCTTTGCCTTTGATCTCAAGCTCGAAGTCATCGACCAAGAAATCGACGATGATGTCATCTCCGTCGATCTCACCGGGCTCAATATCCTGGCCGTGGATGACCACCCAGTAAATCGCGAAGTCCTCAGCGACATGTTTGAGGCCTGGGGCATACGCCACACCGAGGTGGAGTCTGGCGAGGCTGCGCTCAAGGCCCTGCGGGAGTCCGTCTCCAAAAAAGATCCCTTTGATGTAGCCCTACTGGACTTCCAGATGCCAGGCATGGACGGCGTATTCCTCGCCACCGCCATCCGCGCAGAGCCAGAGATCAATGACATCATCTTGCTGATGCTCAGCAGCGCCAGTTTCAATGACGATCAGCAGCGCCAACTCGCCCAAGCTGGCGTATCCGGACAGCTCCTGAAGCCCCTGCGCCAGTTTGAGCTGCGTGAAGTTCTCTCCAGCGCAGTCCAGTCCAAAGGCATCGTCAAAACCGACGCCCCCAAGATCTCCGCCATGGAAAAGAAAACCACACCCTCCTTCGTCGCCCCACAGGAAACTTCCGGGCTGCGCGTCCTCCTTGCCGAAGACAACGAGGTCAACGTCGAGATCGCTCTGGAGATGCTCAAGAACTTAGGCTTCCACGTTGACTGTGCAGTGAACGGGATTGAAGCCGTCACCATGACCCGCAAGAATGGCTACGACCTCATCTTCATGGACTGCCAGATGCCAGAGATGGATGGATTTGAAGCCACCAAAGCCATCCGGTCCAGTGTCACAGAGAATCCTCCCATCATCATCGCCATGACCGCCCACGCCATGGCGGGAGATCGGGAACGCTGCCTGGACTCTGGCATGGACGACTACCTTGCCAAGCCAGTCACCTTTCTGGAACTCAGCCGAGTCACCACAAAGTACGCAGAGATCATCGCCCAGCGTCCTGCCGCACCCACCGTCAGTGCCCGGCAGAGCTTTCCTCTTTTTGACCTCCAAGCCGCACTCTCCGTTACTGGGGGTAGCCGCACTGTCTTGCGCAAGGCCACCGCCGTCTGGTGGCGGAAGGTGCCGGACTGGCTCACCGAATTGAAGACCGGATTCCAACGCGGGGATGTCGCCCAAATTAGGACCGTCAGCCACACCATGCGGGGAGCAGCAGCCAATATCGGTGCCATCTCCATCTGTAAGACCGCCGAGACGTTGGAAACCCAGATTACGTCTGAAAATATCCGGGAAATGTCCAACACCTTTGACCACCTCGTCCTCGATATTGAGCGCCTTCGCAGCGTCGTCATCGAGGACGAAGAACCGCCAGCCTAGCCAGATGATGTTGCTTCCGACATCGCCCCTCCCTCTCCCATGAAGCCCAAAATCCTCATCGCAGACGATGACCCCGTCAGCCAGTCCATCCTCAGCGACTTGGTCAAAAACCAGGGCTATGAAGTGGTCATCACCAACAATGGCACGGATGCCTGGAAGCTCCTAAAATCAGATCCACAACTGCACGTCGCCTTCATTGACTGGATGATGCCAGGCATCGATGGCCCGCGCCTGTGCACCAGGATTAAAGCAGAGATCAATGATCGCTACATCTATTCGATCATGATCACCGCCAAGGATCAGAAGAATGATCTGATTGAGGGCATGGAAGCCGGTGCCGATGAATTCATTAGCAAGCCCGTGCATGAAGGAGAACTCATCAGCCGACTCCGTGCAGGGGAACGCATGCTGAGTTATGAATCTCGCCTGCGGAAGGAAATGCTCCGCAGTGATGAATTGCTCATGAACGTCATGCCCCCGCGCATCGCCGCCAGGCTCAAGGCTGGGGAGCGCTACATCGCCGACTTCTTCCCCGAGGCGACGATCCTGTTTCTGGACATCGTCGGCTTCACCGAGTGGTGCCTGCGCATGGATGCCATCGCTATGGTGGAGCAGCTCAATTCCCTCTTTGCTCTCTTCGATGAGGAGATCAGCAAACTGGGACTGGAGAAAATCAAATCCGTCGGAGATGCGTATCTCGTTGCAGGCGGCGTCCCCACACCGCAGCCCAAGCACGCGCAAAACGTCGCCAAACTCGCTCTCGCCATTCAGGCCCGGATCTCGGACATGAATAAGCATCGCCTCCAGCCATGGTGCATCCGCACCGGCATCACCTCCGGCCCCGTGGTGGCAGGCGTCATCGGCCAAAAGCGCTTCATCTATGATGTCTGGGGGGACACCGTAAACAACGCCAATCGCCTGGAGAACGCTGCTGCACCGAATGAGATCCTCATCAGCGAGTCCACACGCAGGCTGATCCAGCATGAGTTTGAATGTGAACCCTTCGGAGAAATGGAACTCAAGGGCATGGGGAAACACCAAGTCTCCCGACTGCTCCGGATGAAAAGCTAGCCCCCCTGCAACCTCATGATTCCTGGACTACAGCTTGAAGAGATCTGGAAAGCTTTCCTTTCCGCGTACGACAAAAAATCTCTCACCATCCTCCTGCGCACCAGGCTTGATCGCGACCTGCTGGATATCGTAGGCGATGGTGCCTTTCGAGACATGGCCTTCGAGCTTCTCGATACAGCAGAGATGGAAGGCTGGCAGGGAGATCTGGTCCGGGCCGCGTATCGCTACAACCCCGCCAACGAAGACATGCTCCGCGTTTACGAGAAGTATGGTTTCGCGCCCAAGATCGACCTCTTGCAGGGCGGCAGCCCCATCACAGGGGCGGAGAACAAGGCATCCGCGGCAGGATTGCAGAAGGTCATCCGCGCTGACAACCCCATGCTCGATATCGATCAATGGCGCACCCGACTCACCCAGTTAGAACTTCGCGTTTGTAGGATCGATATCGCCGGTCGCGGCACTGGCACTGGTTTTCTGATTGGACCCGGCCTCGTCCTCACTAACTTCCACGTCGTTGAAGCCATCCTCAGTGGAAAGAAATCCGCCGCCGACATCACCTGCCTCTTTGATTTCAAAGTCCTCTCCAATAACAAGCTCAATCCCGGCACACGGGTCCCTCTGCACAGCCAGAATCCCATCCTGCTCTCCTCCCCTTACACCGCCGCAGAAAAGGCCGCGAAGCCGGACGATACACCGCCCACCGAGAAGGAGTTAGACTACGCCGTGCTGCAGTTGGATCAGCCATTCCCTGCCGATCCAGATCCCAGTGCACGCGGCTACGAGGTGCTCCCCAGCCAGATGCCTGAGTTCACACCCGGACAGGGCATCATCATCGCCCAACATCCCGCAGGGGCACCCATGAAGCTGGCCATCGATACCCAGGCTGTCATTAGCGTGAACGCAAACAACACGCGCGTTCGATATAAAACCAACACCGAAGGCGGATCATCCGGTTCCCCCGTGTTCGACCTCCTCTGGGGCCTTTCTGCCCTTCATCACTACGGTGACCCCAGCTTCGCTTCCCCGACATACAACCAAGGCGTCGTTCCCCTCCACCTCATCCGCCAACAGATCGAAGAGGCAGGCTACGGTGCACTTCTCGGCTAGGCCACTTCACGCTTACCTCTCATGTTTGCCGGTCAAATTCTTCAACAACTGGTCAAACTCCTCACCGCCAGTTTCAACGAAAACTCCCTCATCATCTTTGTCCGCACCCAACTGGAGGCAGACCTACACAAAGACTTCGTTGGTAAAAACCAACCCCTCACGGATCAAATTGCCCAACTCATCGCCAAGCTGGATGAAGGTGGGCGCCTGCTGTTTTTCGTCGATAAATTCATCGAATCACGCCCGGACCTCCAGACGGACACTGATGCAAAAAGCATTCTCGATGCCGCCCGCCTAGCCATTACCCAGCCAGCCCCCAGCAGCAGTGACAACATCGCCGCCGTCAGGAGCGGTGTGGAGGCAGTTGCCAGCAACATGCAGGTCGATGCTGTCCGAACCATCGTCGCGGAATCACGGGACGTCCTCACGGGTCTCGCAGAGAAGATCAGCCTCCTGCGCACCTACAAGGATCTTCACGACACGCTGCACTTTGCAAAGCAAGGATTCAGCCTCTTTGATAGCTCATCACAGAAGATCGAAACGCAGCCCGAATCCGCCTCCAGCTTTGAGCAGTGTGTCAACAACATGGAAAACCTCGCGCTCCAATTCAGCGCGAAGGTCCAGGACCTGCCCCCCTTGCCCCCAACGATCCGCAAAGAACAGACAAACTGGATCGCACGCTTCACCGCCGCCGTCGCCATGGCCCGGCAAGGCGCAGATAACACCAGCAAAACGGATGCCCGCAAAGGGGTCTTGGGCATCAAGACCATCCTCAGCACCCAGCCCTTCCTCATCAACGAAAAGCTCGCCGCCATCGCGCAAGAACTCGAAGTCGAAAAGCTCAAGACACTCTTTGCCACAGCAGCCAACGTCCCGACCCTCTCCGCTCAGCGCGATACCTTCCAAGAGGGCAGCGACGCCGCAGACCGCCTCTTCAATCAGATCCGCGCCCAAGTCACCCAGCACGACCTTTGGCAACAGGTTGACCGCGATCTCATCGGCCTAGATGACAGCATGGGCAGATTTAATCCTGAAGATCCTGGTGACTTTGATATTCTTTGGGAGGCCATCCTTAAAGACCTCGAAGCCGTCAAACAAACAGAGCCGACCGCGCCCTGGATCACCAACTTCACACCCCTCATCGATTCCGTCCTTACCAGCCGAGATCAGCACGAGTGGACCAAACTGAAATCCGCTTTTGAACGCTTCTTTGGCCGCGCCAACAATCAGTTCTTCGCGGTGGATGCCAAGCTCAAAACCCTCGCGGGAGAAGTCAGCAATATCGGCCAGCCCCTCAATCAACTCCTTGCGCAACCATGAGCACGCCCACCCTGCCCAATATCGAGGTGATCCCCTCACCGCCCGTCCACACCCTGGCGGCGCTTCGCTCTCAGCACTCCGCATTGCTCCAGCGCACCATCGCGCTCGGTCAAAACGCCAAGCCTTCTCCTGGCGAGCTGCTGGGGTTCCTGGAGTCCGCCAGCAACCTCGGGCGAAGCCTGGGGAAAGATGATGATCGCGAGACCGCCCAGGGCATCATGGATTACTGGGTAGCCCCCCTCCTCAGCCAGCTGCCGGATGCCGCAGACTCTGCGCATTCCCTCACGCTGGAGCCCTTTGATGAAGCCGCAGTCTCCACCGCCGCACGGGAGGAACAAAGTCTGCGAGACGAAGCAATCGCTGCAGCCCGCCGCGCCAATGAGACCCTGACCAGCACCAGCACCTCGGGCCCATCCGCGATCGCCAGCGGTGCCAATGCCCTCTACGGTTGGCTTCCTCCGTCCGTCAAACCTTACGCCAAAAAGTTGGCGATCAAGGAATCCGCAGATGAGCTACTGCGTCGTCTCCTACTCCGCTTCGTGCACCTGAAGGAAAAGTCCCTCATCGCCTACTCCGTCCCCCTCAGCGGCGATGACGAGATCTTCCAAGATGCACCAGAGGCCCGCTCCATCCTTGATACTTTGATCACTGCAGGCCTCGTTCGCGAACAAGCCACCCCCGCAGGTTCACCTGCCGCCTATGTCCTCACCCACGAGAGCCTCTTGACGGAGTCCACCATCCTCCGGGACGTCGTCGCCCAAAGAAAAGCCTTTCGCGAACTCGCACGTGGCTGGAACAATGCCTCCCGTCCCAAGTCAGCACTCCTCACCAGCGGAGAGCAGATCGAGCGCGCGAGTGACTATCCGCATCTGGATGCCATCGAGGGAGCCTTCGTCAAAGCCAGTCGTCACGCAGGGGATACACTCCGCGCATGGATTGGCAGAGGCACCCTCGCCGCCACCATCATCCTCCTCACTCTCCTCACATCGCTGACGCTCAACTACCTCAAACTTTCCACCCAACAGGCGCAACTCCTCAAACAGCGCGCAGAGATCATCGCCATTTCTCACATCAGTATGGCAGCGCTCAGTTCCCTCGGTGACCAGATTGAGCTTCGCCTAAATGAGAACCGGGATGGCAGCCGCAGCCAACTTCCCACAGCCTTCCAGCAACTCCTAGCAGTCAACCCCGAAGCCCGGGATTTCTTCCAGAAGACCAGCGAATCCGCCCATGCGATCATCAGCGAGCTCAGGTCGCTGAACAAAACCGAAAAACTTGGCATCAGCCAGCATCAGCCACTGCTTGAGTTCATCATCCCCATCAACACCACAGAAAAGCAATCGGCCCGAGCCAAAGAGATCATCGCCTCCATCGCCGAATTACAGCTGCAAGAGCATCCCAATCCAGACAAGCCATTCTTAGCGCTCTTTGGCGGCATTCCCCTTCCCCGGTTCCGACCAGCCACCGATGACTCCAATGAGGTCCGCTACTTCAATCCCGAAGACAAGGCGCTGGCAGAGAGCGCCATCAGCAAACTCATTCCACTTGGATTTAATGGCCCCGGCCAGCCCCGCATCGTCCTCACGTCAGAGCTTGATGATGCAGATCATGATACCCCCGTTGGTCTCATCCAGATAGCTGTCTCAGCAGAAGCTCTCAATTAGCCACATCCTCTCATGTCACTCCCAGGCACACTTCTTGAGACTCTCGTGGGGCTCATCAAAAACGCGTTCAACCGGGACTCTCTCAGCCAGCTCGTGCGGTTCAAGCTCGGCGCAGACATGTATAAAGAATGGGTGCCCGCAGGGAACACCTTCAATACAGACGTCTTTAACCTCGTCACCACGCTAGAGCGGGAAGGACTGCTGGCCACCTTCCTCCATCACCTCTGCACTGCCAGATTGGATCTCCAGGCCCAGTTGGAGGAAGTCCGCTCCGCACTGGACAATACATCCACTACAGCAAACGACAACGCCACCGTCATCACCGACAACGTCGCCGGCGTCGCCCAGCAAATGGCACTGCCACCCGTGCGCGCCATCATCCTCCAGTCCCGCGACGTCCTCACCCGGCTCACCAGTCGCATCAGCCTACTGTGCAGTTACAAGGCCCTCCACGACCAGCTCCACCAGGCAAAGATGAGCTTCCGCGGGCTAGATAACTCCGCCAAACAGATGGCCAGCGATCCCATGGCGGTCTCTGACTTTGGCCAGTCCGTCATGGCCATGGAGACGATCACCAATAAGATGGAGTCCGCCCTCCAGAATTGGCCCCCTGCCTCCACTGAAGTTCGACCCGACGAGGCTGATTGGTTGGAGCGCTTTAGCTCCGCCGTCAAGATCGCCAGAGCCGCCGCAGACTCCGGCGAGCACGTCCCTGCCCGTCAGAGCGTCCAGGGCATCCGCAGCGTCTTGCGCACGGAGCCCTCCCGCATCGATGCCCGGCTCAGTCGCACCGCTGGGGAGATAGACCTCTCCACTCTCAAAGAAATCTTCCTTTCCGCCGCAGCCATCCCTGACCTCAAGACCCAGTCCGCCACCCTCAGGCAAGGCAGCACCGCCACGGAGCAACTCCTGCGCCAGCTCAAAGCCCAGACCAATCAGCACGCCAACTGGCAGGCCATTGATCGGTCCCTCGCAGGCGCAGACGAAATCATGCGCAGCCTCACCCCTGACGAACCGTGGGACTTTGATGCACTGTGGAAGGGCATTAAGGAAGGCATCTCCATTCTCATCGCCCTCGAATCTGAGAGCCCCTGGGCACAAAAAATTGATTCCTTCATCAAGAGGATCGACACCGCCAGGAATGCCCAGAACTGGCCAGCACTGCGCATGGATTTCGAACGCTTTCGGCAGGAAGCCACCGTCCAGTTCTTTGTTGTGGATACCCAGCTCCTCAACCTTGCAGGCAAGGTCAATACCATCGGTGAACCCCTTCACCAACTCCTCAATCAGTTATGAGCAACGAATCACCGACGCCCCTCCTCCAAGTCGTCCCTGCCCCACCGATGGGCTCGCTGGCAGATCTGCGCAGCCAAAACTCTGCCCTATTGCAGCGCAGCGTGGCAGGGGAAGGCACCTCCAAACCCAGCGCCGGAGAACTCCTCGGCTTCCTCACCGCAGCGCAGGATCTCGGCAAATCCCTCTCCGATCTAGACGCACGGGAGACCGCCCAGGGCATCATGGATTTCTGGATCGCCACCGTCATCAGCGATTGCCCAGAGGCATCCGAAGGCACCCGCCCCTTCAGCCTCGCACCTTATGAAGAAGCCAGTGAAAAAGGCATGGAGGAGCGCCTCCACACCCTGCGCACTGAGGCAGAGGCCGCCGCACAGCGTGCAGGCAGCACGCTACCAGACACCTCGAAGCTGCCCAAGCTCACCCCCCG
>CAZCAL010000113.1:9292-11841 GCA_964496625.1 uncultured Verrucomicrobiaceae bacterium
TACCCAGCGCATCATTGAGTGGACACCCCTCTGGTTTCAGTCGCTAACCTTCAGGTTCTTGGGTCAGGACCCAGACACCCGGGTCCTTCACAGCGTCCTCATCCGATTCATTCGGCTCAAAGAAAAATCCCTGCAAGCCTACTCCGTACCCGTCCCAGCAGATGACCCCATCTTTCAGGAACAACGCGCCGCCGATCTGCTGCACCGATTGATCGCCGCAGGCGTCGTCATCCAGCACGATGCCACTCCAGACGGACCCGCCTCCTACACCCTTGTCCACGAAAGCCTACTGACCTCCTGGCCCACTCTGCAGGAGGTCATCAGACAACGCGTCGCCTTCCGGGAGCTCGCCAGAGGCTGGGACATCGGAGGGCATAAGAGCACCTCCCTCCTCAGACCTGGGGAGCAAATGCAACACGCGCTGGATAACCCCCACTTGGAGGACTTTGAACACCACTTCCTGGAGGAAAGCCGCAAGGCAGGAGACCTCAATCGCTCCTTCGCCATCCGCCTCATGGGCATCCTCACCCTCGTCTTGTTGGCCCTTGCCGCCTGGCAGTGGAATTCCCAGTATCAGATCAAATTCACCATGGCCATCGTGGAGGACACTCAGGATGAACTCACACGCAAAGAAGAGAAGCTAGAGGAAGTCCAGACCCAGCTCGCGAAGACCGCCGAATCATTCCAAGAAATCGAAAAGCTAGCCAGCCAAGTCGCAGTATCCACCAGTAGCTCCGCAGAGCTGCGGGCAGATCTGATCCGCATGACTGCCGAGGCTGAAAAAGCCAAGTTCGACCTCAGTGAAGCGGAAAGGGCGCTGCGCTACAGTCTCGCCAAGTCCACCACCGCCAAGTCCATGCTGCTATCAATGAGAGACATGACCCTTGATGCAGAGGGGCATTGGATTGGAGACGTAAGCTCAGGCATCCCAGAAAAGATCGAAGCCTTGCTCGCCCCCATCAAGTCCGGGATTGATAACCTGGAGATGGACAAGCCGATGGTGGAAATCTTCGTCTCCCTCACCGCAGACACTGGCCCAGACGGCATCGCCATGAAGTGTTGGAAGGCACTCACCGACGCAGGATTCACCGTCCCTGCCCAGGCACTCATTCCCCGCCGCGTCATCCCAGACAAGACAGACCCTACGGAGGTGAAGTACTTTTACCCAGAGGACAAAGAACTCGCAGACAGAATCATCAGCATCCTCGCCCAGGCAGGCATCCCCATCACGCTCGAAGCACAGCTGCTGCCAGATCCAACGCTCATCATCCAGGAGCCCAAGCTGGATGACCGCACCGCCCCCAGAAACTTCATTCAGCTATCCCTCTCTCAACGCCTCACCGACTAAATCCCCATGCCAGACTCCACCCAACTCCTTACCCGCAGCGGCTTAGATCTCGATCTCGCCGTATTCCTAGCCGAGGCCTCAGACATGGCCTACAAGCCCAGCATCATCGTCAAAGCCTGGATCATCGCCAATGGCCTGGGCGCACACTCCAGCTGCTTTGATCGGGAGAACATCCAGGGCTACTGGTGCTCCAACGGAGAAGTCGCCCTGCTTGCCTTCCGTGGCACCAGCAATCCCGGCCAGTGGATCCGGGATCTGCGCATCCTCCCCGTCAGCCACCCCTGGGGCAGCGTCCACGCCGGATTCAGATCCGGCATCGATATCGCAGAGCTAGACCTCACCGCCTTCGAAGCCGTCGCAAAAACCGCCAAGCACGTCTGGATCACCGGCCACAGCCTCGGCGGAGCACTGGCCGTCATGGCCGCCGCCCGCATGAAGATCCACGGCATTGATACCTCCCTCTACACCTACGGTCAGCCACGGGTGGGCCTGGGAAACTTTGCCCAGTACTTCCTCTCCCAGTTGCCAGAAAACCTCATCCGCTTCGTCAATCAGAGCGATATCGTGCCCAGAGTCCCGCCGGGTCTCATCTACCGCCACTTCGGCACCGTCAAACACATCGTCCCAGGCGCACTAGAAGGCATCGACAGCATGTTGGATGGCGAAGAACTCCCCCCACTCTCCGAAGAAGAATTCGCCGTCCTTCAGGAAGGCCTCAACCAACCCGGCGTCGAATCCTTTGAAGGTTCTCTCCCCTGGATCAGCGACCACTCCATCACCGAATACGTCCGCCTCCTCACGGACATCCGCGGCTAGATCGCAGCGCTGGATGACGCCCTGGTGTGCCGCCTCACCCATTTCAGCTTTTTAGCCTGTTAGTTTTTCAGCGTTTTCTCCAGCCGCTTGCTCTCATTTTTTCCTTCCTTCCGCCCGGAATGCTCCTTCCTAGCGGAAAAAGGTTCCTTCCTTTTTTCATTCAGGAGGATCTTTTCAGCGCTTCCGGCCCAAGGATGATTGTGGAGGAGAGGATGAAACCTGGAATCCAAGTCGCACGGAGGGTGGCTTCGCGCTATGATGCGGACCATGTCAGCCTGGTCTCCGCTCCGAAACTCCGTCTATCGCGCTATGTGGCTGGGCAGCGTGGGATCAAACATCGGCACGACGATGAATGATACGGCGGCGGTGTGGACGATGACGTCGG
>CAZCAL010000114.1:0-11833 GCA_964496625.1 uncultured Verrucomicrobiaceae bacterium
CCATAACGAATGATAGGCCTCTCTCCATCAACGCCCAGTCTGCAGATTGAAAGGGAGGACTCAAAGAGTTGATCGCTGCTAGGTGCGAATACCCTCCGTTGCGACGCCTGCTCAGGTCTCAGGGCCACCACCACAGCATTGGCTGTTGCCCGATTAATTTGATGCCGTGCCATCGGGTGTCTGAAAACCCTCGCCCATCAGGTCGGCAAGGCGCTGACTGCCAGAGTCGCGCTCCGCTCCGCTGGGGTGGGAGTGATGGCGGGAAAAAGGAACTGGTTGCCGGGAGGGGGGATTTCCGGCATGATGCACGACTCTTTGCCATGAAAAATCCCTTTATTAGTCGTCGTGTCGTACTGCCAACGATGTTTGCCCTGCTTGCTGTGACCTCGCCTGCGGCGGAGACGGAGGAGGCTGCGGCCCCTGTGCCTGCGACGGTGGATGTGGGTGACTTTGGCAGTGATGAACCGGTGGAGCGTGCAGATCTGCCCTCGCGCGGGATCATCCTCGTAAAGGGGGAGGATCTGAATCACATGCCGATGCAGCACTGGGAGCAGTTTGACTCCAAGATCATCACGGCGAAACGCTGGGGCCGCTATCAGGTGCGGATCACTTACACGATGAAGGCGGCAACGCTGGCGCTGCAGTTCAAATTTGGCGAGCAACGCCTGAAGAAGGTGGTGTCTGCCAGTGGGACGCCGAAGTCTGCCTATCTGGGCGCGGTCTCCTTTGAGGCGGCTGGAGATTTTGCCTTCGCAATCTATACGCCGTCTGCCGGAGTGACGGCGGAACTGGCAATCAAAGAGATCGCGTTCATCCCTTGCAGCGAAAGCGATGCTGGGGTGAAGCAGGCGGACGATGGGACGATCACGATGCTGGCGAAGGAGGCGACGACGTGGTCTGAGCTGATGCGCTATGAGCCGAAGGCGGAGAAGAATTGCTTGGGCTTCTGGACATCCGAAGACGACTTCGCGGAGTGGGAGGTGCAGGTGGCGAAGCCTGGGAAATACCAAGTGGTGGTGACGCAGGGCTGCGGGACTGGCAATGGCGGCAGCCAGGTGGAGGTGAAGCTGGGGGACCAAAAGACGTCCTTCACGGTGCAGGAAACGGGTGGCTTTCAGACGTGGAAGGATGTGGAGGCAGGCGTGATCGAGATCCCCACAGCGGGGACGCATCGGCTGGTGATCGATCCTGTGGATAAGAAGAGCAAGGCGGTGATGGATGTGCAAAAGGTGGTGCTGAAACCCGCCGCCTGAGGCCGTGCTGCCGATGCCGAACCTGGTGCGCAATGGCCTGCGATTAGGTCGAGTCTGTGCCTGGGGTTTGCTGATGGTGGGGCTGGTCCTGCAGTTTGTGCTGCGGGATCGCCTGGATTCACTGGCTCCGTATTTTTATGCGCTACCGTTGCCAATTCTGACGGGGCTGTGCGTGTGGTTATCCCTGCGGTCAAGCCGACGCTGGGTGCCACTGGGGCTGGCGGTCATCTTGACGGGAATCTGGATGGGACGGAGTTGGCAGCGCCATGAGTTGCCAGCTGTGGTTGGCGCGGTGGCGGGGCATGAATTCCGTGTGCTGTTCTGGAACATGTCGCGTCCGACGGTGCCTAGCGCGGCTTTGATCGAGATGATCAAGGAACTGCAGCCTGACATCGTGGGTTGTGTGGAGCCGGGACCGAATGCGGCGAGCCAGTTGAGCGCCTACGACGCGGCTTTGCCGGGGTATCGTGCAGACTTTATGCCCCGGGGTCTGCTGTGGATCACGCGCTGCGCGGATCGGCGGCGGGAGCGTGGGAAGCTGGACAACCTTGGGGCCTTTACGGTGTGGGAGGTGACCCACGAGGCGCAGACGGTGCGCACGGTCCTGGTGGATGTGTATGCGAACCCTTGGCTGACGCGTCGCCGTCAACTGGCGGAGACGTTGGCACTGGCGCAGGCCGAACCGCTGGCGGTGGTGATGGGGGACTTCAATACACCGCTGGAATCGGTGCATCTGCGGCCCTTCCGGGAAAAGATGACGAATGCCTTTGAGGCGGCGGGCAATGGTCTCCGCGAGACTTGGTTCTGGGGGTTGCCGATTTTAAGTCTGGATCAGGTGTGGGTGGGGCCGGGCTGGAAGGTGCTGGAGGCGAAAAAGCTGCAAAGCCGCGAGAGCGATCATGCCGCGATGTTTGTGCGATTGGTGCCGGGGCTTGTTCCTGGGTTGAATCCGCCGTGAGTTTCGTTCATGCTGGCTGGATGAGTTCTCTTTCAGATCGGCTTGGTTCTTTGATTGGCGCGGACCGGGTATCCCTCTCGCCGCCAGATTTGGTCACGCATAGCAAGGACAAGTGGTTCGCCGCGCACCCGCCGGAGGTGGTGGTCTTCCCAGAGAATCGGGAGGAGGTCTCGGCGGTCCTTGCCTTTGCGAACGAGGAAAAAATTCCCGTCACACCGCAGGGTGCACAGGTGGGGTATGTGGGTGGTTGCGTGCCGCTGTCGGGTGGGATCGCGCTGTCGCTGAAGCGCATGAACCGCATCAAGGAACTGAACGTGGAGGATGGTGTGGCAGTAGTGGAACCGGGGGTGATCACCGGGGAACTGCAATCGGCGGTGCGGGAGAAAGGCTGGTTCTATCCGCCTGATCCGGCGAGTCTGAAGGAGTGCAGCTTGGGTGGTAACATTGCGACGAATGCGGGTGGCCCACGCTGCCTGAAGTATGGCGTCACGCGGCACTACGTGCTGGGGCTGGAGGCGGTGCTGGCGGATGGTGCCATCGTCCGTGCGGGCGGGCGCTGCCACAAGAACAAGACGGGTTTTGATCTGGTGGGTCTGATGGTCGGTAGTGAGGGCATGCTGGGCGTGGTGACGGAGGCGACCCTGCGGCTGATTCCCCACCCGCCGATGCGGGCAATGCTCTCAGCGGGCTTCTCCTCCTTTGCGGAGGCTGCGAATGCGGTGCAGGCCATCCTATCCGCCGGATTCCTGCCCAGCGCGCTGGAGATCGCAGACAAATTCACACTGCGGGCAGCTCGGGAGTACTTGGGCGAGTCCGTGACCCCGCAGGGTGAGGCGCATCTTTTGGTGGAACTGGATGGGCAGGCGGACTCGGTGCGTGGGGAGGTAAGTTTGGTGGCGGATCTGATCGATCGGCTGGGCTGCATCTGTCTGGAGGAGGCGCTTGGTGAGGAAGCCAGCGAGCGCTTCTGGAAGCTGCGCCGCGAGTTCAGTTACAGCCTGCGTAATACGGGCTTGATCAAGCTGAATGAGGACATCGTAGTGCCGCGCAGTCGCCTCGTGGATCTGGTGGATTTTGCGGAGACCTTGCAGGAGGAGACGGGCTTTGCAGTGGCCTGCTTTGGTCATGCGGGGGATGGCAATATTCACGTCAATATCATGGTGCCGACAATGGATGACCCTGACATTCGTGAACGTGCGGAAGCGGCGCTGGACCGCCTTTTCCATCAGGTGATCGCGTGGAACGGTGCCATCACGGGCGAGCATGGCATCGGCATCGCCAAAGGCAGATGGTGGGGCGCGGCGGTTTCGCCTGCATCGCATCAAGCTCACTTGAGTATCAAGCGGGCGCTGGACCCGAACGGGATCTTGAATCCTGGGAAGTTTCTGGGGTGATCTGCCTCAGAGTGTGGGGTGGCATTCGCGCGGTGAAGACCCTTGTAGCTGAATCCGCCAGGATTCAGACGCCTGCTCTTGCATTTGATGCACCAGAAGGATTGACTCAGACAGGAATTTCCGATTTTATGTGACGCATGATAAAAATATTTTGGATCGGCGCTCTGGCTGCACTGTGCGTGGACGTTGCAATGGCGCAAGCCAAGAGGTCCAATGAGGATGAGTCTTTGGTGGGCGACTATACGCTGCCGGATGTCCTGAAGTGTGGGGACGGGACGGTGGTGACGACGGCGTCAGAGTGGACGGGGAAACGCCGTGCGGAGGTGTTGCGCCTCTATGAAGAACACGTCTATGGCAAGACCCCTGAGACGCCGAAGTTGGATGCGACCGTGACTTCGGAGCGCAAAGATGCCCTGGGCGGATTGGCGACGCGCCGGATCGTACGACTCTCAATGAAGGGTCAGCCCAAGTGGGAAGGGATCGATGTGATGATCTACATCCCCAATGCGGCGAAGAAGCCTGTGCCTGGTTTCATCGGCCTGAGCTTTGGCGGTAACCATGCGGTGAGCCCAGAAATTGATGTGCCGATCTCAGACCGATGGATGCGCCCGGCGCAAGGTGACACGGTGCGAAACAATCGTGCGACGGTGCGGTCTCGAGGAAAAGAAGCGCATCGCTGGCCATTGGAGATGATCTTGGAACGTGGGTTTGCGGTAGTGACTGCCTACTACGGCGACATTGAGCCTGACCATACGCAGGGCTGGAAGGACGGCGTGCGCGGTGTGCTAGCGGAAAAGGGGGCGGATACAGTGTGGAAGGATGGCGAGTGGGGCGCGATCGGTGCGTGGGCATGGGGACTGAGCCGCATGCTGGACTATGTGGAAACGGTGGACTCAATCGATGCCAAGCATTGCTCTGTCATCGGGCATTCCAGGCTGGGCAAGACCTCGCTGTGGGCAGGGGCGCAGGATCAGCGTTTCGCGATGGTGATCTCCAATTGTTCCGGCGAAGGCGGGGCCGCAATCATGCGGCGGAATTTTGGTGAGACGACGAAAATCATCACGACATCCTTTCCGCATTGGTTCACGCCAACTTACGCCCGCTACAGCGATCATGCGGCAGATTGTCCTGTAGATCAGCACATGCTGATTTCCCTGATGGCACCGCGCCCGGTGTGTATTGCCAGTGCGGCAGAGGATTTGTGGGCGGACCCGAAAGGGGAATTCCTCTCCGGCCTGAATGCACAACCAGTGTACGATCTGTTTGGTCTTAAGGGCGTCGGGGTGAAGCACCAACCGATGGTGAATACGCCCGTCGGCGATGTCGTGCGCTACCACGTCCGCACGGGGATCCACGACGTGACTGATTTTGACTGGCAGCGTTACATGGACGCTGCGGATGCGCATTTTGGGAGGAAGTAGCGCGATTACTCTTCGTCACTCGGAGGCAGTTCGGTCTTGCCTTTGCGCTTCTGCGCTGCCTGCCGGAGTAGGAATTCGATCTGGCTGTTTACGCTACGCATTTCTTCCTGCGCCCATGCCTCCAGCTCTTTCCAAAGCTGGGGCTGGATACGCAGGAGAAAGGTTTTGCGAGGTTCACTGGCCATAGAGCTCGGGGATCAATGATAGAGGGTGCCGGTATTGATCACGGGACTCACTTCGCCCTCACCACAGAGCACGACAAGTAGATTGCTGACCATGGATGCGCGACGTTCGTCATCCAGGACGACGACGTTTTTCTCTGCCAATTCATTGAGCGCCATTTCAACCATGCTGACGGCTCCTTGCACGATTTTGGTGCGCGCTGCAATCACTGCCTCCGCCTGTTGGCGGCGCAGCATCGCCTGGGCGATCTCTGGGGCATAGGCAAGGTGGGCGATGCGGGCTTCCTGCACTTCGACGCCTGCTTTCCCAAGGCGCTCCTGGAGTTCAACCTGGAGGGCCTGGGAGACTTCGTCGCCGCCGTTGCGCAGTGTGGTCTCATTGTCTTCGCCGTGATCATAGGAGTAGCTGGAGGCGAGGTGGCGAACGGCGGACTCGCTCTGAATATTGACATAGTCGGAGTAGCTTTCGACATCAAAGAGCGCCTGAGACGTATCCCGCACCCGCCAGACGACGACGGCACCGATCTCGATGGGATTGCCGCGTTTGTCGTTCACCTTCAGTCGCTCTGAGTTCAGGTTACGCGTCCGCAGGGAGATGAGGCGGCGGGTATAAAGGGGATTGGTCCAGTGGAAGCCCGCCGTGCGTTCGGTTCCGCAATACTTGCCGAAGAGCAGCAGTACGGAGGCTTCATTCGGTTGGAGCGTGAAAAACCCTTTCGTCATCACCAGGGTGACAATGACCGCGATCACGGTAAGAAGAAATGGGCCGAGAGCGGGTGTGTGCTGGTTCAAAAGCGTGTAAAGCCGGTAGCCGAGGCCGCAACCAGCAGCGATGAGAAGGAGAAGCATGAGCCAGCCATTCGGCGTGGAGATGGAGCGCTCATGACTCTGCGAAGACGGGGTAGAGTTGGAATTCATGGGAGGTAGGATGGAGTGTCTGTATTTAACAGTTATCAAAGTGATATCACATTAATATCTTCGAGCAATTCGAATTTTCGCCACATTCCGCTATCGACAGGATCGCCCGCCTCCGCTTCATTGGAGGTCCGTCATATTATGCACTGGAAAACCTCAAACACCCGCCGTGACTTCCTGTCCAAGTCTGCACTTGCCACCGGAAGCCTTTTTGTCCCCAATATTTTCCTCGGCCAGGATGCCGTCGCCAAAAACATCAACGTTGCCGGGATCGGTGGCGCGGGTGGTAAGGGTGAGTCCGACGTCGGGATCTCCGCCAAGGGCGCGAACATCGTGGCTATCTGCGATGTGGACCGCAATCGCTTGAAGAAGGCAGGGGAGAAGTATCCAAACGCGAAGCTCTTCGAAAGCTTCCGCGAGATGTTTGATGTCATGGGTGACAAGATCGACATGTGCACCGTCTCCACCCCAGACCACGCGCACTACCCCGCCGCGATGGAAGCGATCAAGCGCGGCAAGCATGTCTGCGTGCAAAAGCCGCTGGTGAACACGATTTGGGAAGCCAATCAACTCCATCAGGCAGCCCAGAAAAAAGGTGTGAAGACCAACATGGGCAACCAGGGGCACACGGGCGACATGATCCGTATTTTCCGCCAATGGATTCAAGCGGGTGCGATTGGGAACGTGAAAGAAATCCACGTCTGGACGAACCGCCCCATCTGGCCACAAGGCAATGATGCCAAGGCTAAGTATCTGAGCAAGGACGTGCCTGATTTCCTCAACTGGGAAGCTTGGCTGGCAGCAACACCGCAGGTGCCGTACATCGACGGTCTGCACCCGTTTGCATGGCGCGGTAATCTGCAATACGGTGCAGGCGCTATGGGCGATATGGGCTGCCACCTTCTTGATGGCCCTTTCTGGGCTTGTGATCTGGGAGAGCCCTACAAGATCGAGGCTGAGTGTGATGAATTGACGGATGTCTCCTGGCCGAAGTCCTCTCACGCGCAGTTCCACTTCAAGACGCCAAAATTTGGTGAAGTGGTGCTCCACTGGTATGAAGGTGGCCGCAAGCCTGAGCGTCCAGCCGAACTGGGACCGGATCGGGATTGGGATAAGATCAAGGGTGGGTTCCTCGTCCGTGGTGATGAAGGTGTCTTCCTCGATACCAGCGACTACTGCCAGGGGCCACGCCTCCTCCCAGAGGAGAAATTCCAGGCCTTCCTCGGTGGGAAGAAGCCACAACTCGAACTGCCACAGAGCCTTGCTCCTGGCGAGCCACAGCTGGAACTTATCCGTGCGATCCAGCAGGATAAGATCTGTGGCTCCAACTTCGACTACGCAGTGCCTCTGACGAAGCTTTGCCTCATCGGCAACTTGGCACTTCGCAATCCAGGGAAGGTCCTTGAGTGGGACAGCGCTGGCCAGAAGACCAACGACGAAGCAGCGAATAAGCTGCTGAAGCGTGCTGCCTACCGCGAAGGTTGGGAATACAGCGCTGAAATGATCTAACGTCGGCAATCTTTGTTCCGACGGACTTTTAACGGGCTGTCGGTGCTTTGCTTTTAAAGGGCGGCTGGGGACTCTCCAGCCGCCTTCATTTTTTTCCGCTACGAATCGTGGCAATCCGTTGTTGAAATGTGGTCCGAGATGAGGACTTATTAACGACTACTCATTTTATCCCCAGGTCGTCAGTGGAAGGTTGTTTTTGTCATGTCGGAGCCGAATCAATTCAGACATTATCGGATCGTCCAAGATGCGGACGGGAATAATGTCGAGCTTGTGCGTAGCGCTGAGCAGGTTGTGGTGCTGGCGTTTGATACGGTCCGGATGGATTTTGTGCATTGCCATGTTCTGCTGCAGTCGCTGAGCCAGCGCTCTGCGTTCGAGGAGGGATGCCGCAAGCTCCAGAGAGTCGGGCACCCCTTGTTGGCGCGTCTGGTGGATTTTGGCGAGGATGACGGGAATCCGTTTTACATCACCAGCAATGTAGATGGCGAGCCATTGCGCGCCTACCTGAATCGGCAACAGGAAATTCCCGGTTGGATGGCGGTGATGCTGGCCTGCCGCGCGTTGGAAGCCGCCGCTGCGGTCTGTGAGCGTGGCGATTATTTTCAGGATAGTCCGCTGGACGTCCTGCGCGTGGTGCAAGTGGGGCCGCAGGCGCTGGTCGCGATGGTGGCGGACTACAAGGTGGTGCTGGGCACTGCGGGCAATACCGGTAAGAGCCGCACGCTGAAATCCGCCTTTGATAAGCAGGGTAAGTTCTTGCGGACCTTTTTGCTGGAGCAGGCGGGCGGTGGCCCCACGCTGCCAGATCATCCGCTGCCTGCGGCGGACTTTGCGGAACTGCTTGGGGCATGTCTCACGGCTGCAGCACCGTCCGTCTGTGCCCAAATGCAGGAGTTGAGGAATGCCTTGAGCAAGCTGGCCCCAGATCATTTGTCTGGAGAGATCCCGACCGCGCAGAAGCCACGCGCACTCATCGCCCCACTGCTGGCATCGTATCAGGAGGTCGCACGCGGAGTGGTAAATCTGGTGCGTATCCAGAGTCAACGTCTTGACATGGCGAACCCCTACAGCATGCTTGGCACCCACACGAAGGCTGGCCGCCCCGTGCTGGTGGAGCAGGTGCCTCCGTCGCGAGTCTGCGGAGATCGGGTCTTAGATGCCGATAAGCAGACGCTGAAAATCGCGAAAAAGCGGGAGTTTGGTAGCCTCGTATCTTTGGCGCTCGTCAATGAGTCAGATGAAATCACCTGCCTTGCTGAAGAGGTGGTGGAAGGAATTAGCTTGGCGGATGTGCTGAGGGAACGGCGCGCCCTGGAGGTGCAAGAGGCTTACTTGGTTCTCGCGGGTCTCGATTCTGCGTTGATGCAATTGGATGCCTCCCAACTGCCTGTGAGGAAGCTGCGGCTGGAAGACATTTTCTTGATGACGGGATTTGGACGCGAAGATCCGCGCACGTCTCGTCTGCTTGAATCAAAGCTCAATGAGTGGCCGACCTTCTCCGTGATGCTGCGCACTCACCCTTGCCTGGCCGGAATGTCCTGCCGGGGCACAGACCCCAGTGTTTTATTGCCTCCTGCGCCCGGTGTCACCAACCTCTGGCATGGTGGATGGATGGCGGCGACCGGGAAGTTCCTTTTGGGGATCGAGACGCCTGCTGGCGTGCGCCTTGATGGTGATATCGGCGCGGGTCGCGAGCGGGAGACTGTCGTTCGACTTTTAGAAGATGAGATTGAAAAAGCCCGCAACGGCAGCCCCGTGGCGCGGTCAGATTTTCTCTCTCGTTACGCGCGGATCGTGCATCACTACGACTTGGTGAAGCCAACTCCAGTGCCGATGCCTTCTCCAGAGCTGACTCCTCAGCGTGCTCCAAAAAGTAGTCCTCGCAAAAAGGTGGAATCAGCCCCCATCGCGGCAGGGACGAGGGAGGTTGCTGCTGTGGGTGGTGCCTTGACTTCAGGCTTTTCTGCTGCGAGCGAGAAGCCTACCATCGGCTTTGCCGAACTACTTTTCCAAGGGGGAGGAGATGCCCGACCGCCGGACGAGCCAGAGTGGGCACAGCGTGGAATGGGGAGTGAGCGCACATTGCCGGACGAGTTGATTTTGGGTGGCGCAGATAATGTTCCGATGTGGCTGAAGGCTGCCGTCTTTTTGGGGGCATCCATGCTTTGCGGTGCGGTATTTGCCCACCTTTCAGGGCATGCTGCGTGGCAGAAAAAACACGGTGCAGCATTACCGGCGGTTCCGGCAGCCGGGTCACCAGTCGGGGCGAAACTAAGTGCTCCTAACGGCCCCGTGCCAGTGCCTTTGGACGGGGCAAAGCCGAAAGTGCCCGTGCCTCCGATAGTGATTCCTTCAAACGCGCCTGATGGGGCGGTTGCTGGCAACGACGATGGCCTGACACTCAAACCGCCACCTGCCAATCAGCTGCGGGATCTGTTTAACGAGCAGAAATAGAGCGCTTGGCCTCCTCCTTGGGTCGCAGCCCCCAGGGAAGAACCCTGGGGGCTGCTTTCACCACACACCGGGTGCTTCTCTCTCAAGCCACCGGAATTTGTTTCCTCTCGCAGTCTCAGCTCGCCCGATTGCGGCGGCGCTTGCGGAGCATCCAGAACAGGCCTGTGGACGCTATGAGTAGCGAACTGCTTGGCTCTGGAACAACGTGCGTTTGGAGGGAAAAGAGGGGGCCGCCTGGCTCCAAGGGGGCGGCGTTCGGATCGGAATTTGGATCATTTGTGTATGCCCCTGCACCCTGGATGCCGTTGACCCCACCAAAAATCACGGTGTCAGCATCGGCAAGTGCCCAAATGACATCAGGGCTGAGTTGATCGGCTGGGGAGGGGAAAACCCAGGAATCTCCAACATTTCCGACTGGATTGAGATCCGTGACCAAGGCCCATTCCGAATGAGAGTTGATGGCTTTATCATTAAAGACCCAGAGATAGCCGACCTGGTTTTGAGCGAAGATTCCGCCTAGTGTTGCCCCAGCGCTGCTCGAAGTGCCATTGCTGTTCAGGTTTGCTGAACTGGAGTAGTAACTAATGTTGCTATCCCAGAAACTATTGGCGGTCGTAGCGGCGTCAAAGACTACCCAGTTGGCGGCCCAGAGGTCGAGGTTGGAGGATGTTGGTGTGAATCCGTTTGTGAATGCACCAATCTCGAAGCTGAATGTAGAATCCAAGGCAAAATCGCCACCAGCAATGGTGCCTGCACTGTCAAAAAGATTGTCCAAAACCGAACTGCTCCACGCTACGCTGCGCGCATGAAGAGATTCCGTCGGTACTGCCGAGAGGAGCACGAGGGCAAGTGCGGCGAAAGATTTTCGAATTGGAGTCATTGGGGAAATACTGAAACTTAGCAAATTTATCATCAATATTGAGTATGATCAATGCATTTTTCATAATTTACATAATTTAACAAGTGCGCGCCAGACAAAAACCCCCCCTCATCCAGCGGGGTGTGCCTTTCGTCAATTATGCCTTCACCCGACTAGTGGGCGGGCTTGGGTCGCTCGGTTCAGTACGACTTGGCGAAGACTACCCGCCGTGCGCTGGGCTTCCCAGTCAAGAAACAAATGCCCTCTTCCGCGTACTCATCGCCCATGGGGATGCAGCGGATGGTCACCTTCATTTCTTTGGCTAGATTGTCTTCGTCTTCATTACTGCCGGCCCAGTGCATCAGGGCAAAACCGCCATGAGACTCCGGTTTGTCGGCATTTTTGGGCGTAAAAAAGGCCTTGAACTCTTCCAGCGTCTCCAGCTTGTGCGTGTGTGCTTCGCGGAGAGTAGTAGCGCGGGCGAGAAGAGAATCTTGAATGTCCTGGAGTAGGTCGGTGACGTTTTGCAGGAAGTCCTCCTTGCTGATGATCTCCTTACCCTTTGGCCCTTGATCGCGCCGACTGACGGCAAGGCTGCGACTGGTGATATCGCGAGGTCCGAGTTCAATGCGGACAGGCACCCCCTTTTTGATCCACTCCCAATTACGGGCTCCACCGGCGATGTCCCGCTTGTCCACATGGACACGCAGAGGCTCCCCGCCCAAAGAATGGGTGCGCAGCGTCTTCGCCAGGGCTTCGCAGGCGTCAATGACCTCCTGGCGAGTATCTGGCTTTGGCGTTACTGGTAAAATCACGATTTGTTGGGGGGCGACCCGCGGCGGCAAGACCATCCCGTCGTCGTCAGCATGCGCCATGATCATCGTGCCG
>CAZCAL010000115.1:0-8273 GCA_964496625.1 uncultured Verrucomicrobiaceae bacterium
ATTTGGCAAAGAAGTCCACGTCTATGCGCCGGCCTTTAAGCCGGAAGAAATGCAGCAGATCCTGCCCATCGCGGATCACATCAGCTTCAATTCCCTCCACCAATGGCGCACCTTCCGCCCGATGATTGCTGCCGCCAAGGCCGCCGGCCACGCCCCCAGCCCAGGGCTGCGGGTGAATCCTGAGCACTCCGAAGTGGAGGTCGCCCTCTACGACCCCTGTTCCCCCGGCTGCCGGCTCGGCACGCGCTCTGATCAACTCCGCGATGAAGACCTAGAGGGCCTCGAAGGCCTGCACTTTCACGCTTTGTGCGAGCAAAATTCCGACGTGCTGGAGCGCACCCTGGCTGCCGTGGAGAAGCGTTTCCCCGATTTCCTGGAGAAAGTAAAGTGGGTCAACATGGGGGGTGGGCATCACATCACGCGCGCCGATTATGACGTGGATCGGCTGATTCGCGTGCTAAAGGAATTCAAGTCCCGCTGGGGTAAGGATGTGTATCTGGAGCCGGGAGAGGCAGTCGCACTCAACACCGGATATTTGGTGGTCAGCGTCATGGACATCGTGCAGACAGATCCCCCCACCGCGATCCTCGATACCTCCGCCACCTGTCACATGCCAGACACGCTGGAGATGCCTTACCGCCCCTTCATCGTTGGCAGCGGCCAGCCCGGCGAAAGGGCCCACACCTACAAGCTCGGCGGCATGAGCTGCCTCGCCGGAGATGTCATCAACGAGTACTCGTTTGACGAGCCCCTCCAGCTCGGCCAGCGCCTCGTCTTCACGGACATGGCCCACTACACCATGGTCAAGACCACCACCTTCAACGGCGTCCCGCATCCAGACATCGCCACCTTTGATCCCGCGACCAAGGAATACAAAGTCGTGCGTCGCTTTGGCTACGAGGACTTCAAACGCAAGCTTTCCTGAGCCCGGCGCAGGGCGCAGGGAGATGCCACTGCGATGCCTTTGGAGAGCAAGACGCTCATTCTCGGAAGCTCCAGACCCTACGGCCTGGCCACCCGCTCTAGACACGGAGGTCCGCGCTCCGCCCCCCTCGGCAGACTTTGTCTTGCCCAATTCCCGATGCTTGGTCAAACTCGGGGATCATGCGCTCCTTCCTTCTCTGCCTTTGTCTGTCCTTTGCCCTGTCGCTCTCTGCTCTGGCGAAGCCGAATGTGATCCTGGTCCTGACGGATGACCAGGGCTATGGCGACCTTTCTTGCCATGGCAACCCGGTGCTGAAGACGCCGAACCTGGATGCGCTGCATGGGGAGTCCCTGCGGCTGACGGACTACCATGTGT
The DNA here is from genome assembly GCA_964496625.1 of uncultured Verrucomicrobiaceae bacterium. Classification (GTDB taxonomy): domain Bacteria; phylum Verrucomicrobiota; class Verrucomicrobiia; order Verrucomicrobiales; family Verrucomicrobiaceae; genus JACKQF01. The sequence continues at coordinate 1,301 of CAZCAL010000115.1, forward strand.
CGCCGACTTGCGCGCCGACGCGATCGGCCATCATGACGGGGCACTTTGCGAATCGCACGGGCTGCTGGCACACGATCAATGGCCGATCCATCATGCGGGAGAACGAGGTGACGATGGCGCAGGTCTTCAAGGAGGCGGGGTATGCCACGGCCATGTATGGAAAGTGGCACCTGGGCGATAACTACCCATCCCGCGCAGAGGACAAGGGCTTCGAGGAGGTGTATCGCCTCGGCGGCGGTGGTGTGGGGCAGACGCCGGACTTCTGGGACAACGCCTACTTTGACGGCTCTTACCATCACAACGGCAAGATGGAGGCGGCGGAGGGCTACTGCACGGATGTGTTCTTTGCCCAAGCGAAGAAGTTCATCAAGGCGCAGACGGAGAAGCAGCAGCCGTTTTTTATCTACCTCTGCACCAATGCCCCACACGGTCCGAACCACAGTCCGGAGAAGTACTCTGCGCCATATTCAAAGCTCGCGGTGCCGCTGGCGAACTTCTTCGGCATGATCGCCAACATCGATGACAATGTGGGCAGCCTGCGCGCCTACCTGAAGGAACTGGGCATCGCGGACGATACGATCTTTATCTTCACCACGGACAACGGCACTGCCTCTGGGTCGCGGATCTTCAATGCCGAGATGCGGGCCGCTAAGGGCAGCGAGTACGACGGCGGCCACCGTGTGCCCTTCTTCCTGCACTGGCCTGCCAAAGGCTGGACGACCGGTCGCGATATCGACCGCCTGACGGCCCATGTGGATCTGCTGCCGACCTTCATCGACCTGCTAGGCCTGCCCGCGCCCAAGGGCGTGAAGTTCGACGGCACCAGCCTAGTTCCGCTGCTGGAGGGCAAGGTGGAAAACTGGCCTGACCGCGTGCTGGTGACGGACTCCCAGCGAATCCATACGCCCGTGAAGTGGCGCAAATCCGCCGTCATGACGGACCGCTGGCGTCTCGTGAACGGAGCGGAACTTTACGACATCAAGTCTGACGCAGGCCAAACGACGGATCGCGCCAAGGACTACCCGGAGATCGTGGAGCGCATGCGCAACGACTATGAGAAGTGGTGGGGCAGCATGGAGCCGAGCTTTAGCGATGACTGCGAGATCACCTTGGGCAATCCCGCCGACAATCCCGCCCGCCTGACCGCGCACGACTGGCTGCTGCCGGACGAAAAGATGTCGCCCTGGAACCACGCCGCGATCCGCGCCCAGCAGGGGGAGCGCGCCGGATTCTGGGCCGTGAACGTGGAGACGGCAGGCCACTACCGCATCGAGCTGCGCCGCTGGCCGGTGGAGGCAAATCACCCAATCTCCGCTGATCTGCCACCTGGCAAACCCGTGCCCGGTGTCGCCGCCTACCGCACCACACCGGGCATCGGTTTCGCCGCCAAGACCGCGACGCTGGAAATCGCCGGTCAAAAACTGGAAGCCCCGGTGGCAGGCCCCGAAGCCACGCAGGTGACCTTTGAGCTAGACCTGCCCGCAGGCATCACCAGGCTGCAAGGCACCTTCACTGCTGCAGACGGAACGCAGCTCGGCAGCTACTACGCAGTGGTGGAGAGGCTGTAGCTCAGCGTCCCTGACTCCGGTGTGATTGGATTTTGTGCAAACTGCGCGCCGGGGGAGCGTTTGATTTTTCCATGAAACTGCCCGCCCTCCTGACCTTCCTCGCGCTCTCCAGCTATGCCGCCGCCCAGGCACCCAAACCTGCAGCCCCCACCCAACCTCCGGTCGCAAAGCTCGATCCGGCGATGGGTACGAATAAGAAGGCGGCGATCGATGCAGAGTGGCACGATGTGACGAAGTGGGGCGTGGAGGGTCGCGGCTGGGCGGACCAGGAGCGCAAGCGGTGGTTTGATCGCCTGCCAGCGAAGGCGGAAGGAAAGGTGACCCCGGCGGTGTGGAATCTTAGCCGCGATAGCTCTGGCATGATGGTGCGCTTCAAGACGGATGCGACGACCATCAGTGCACGCTACACTCTGCTGAAGGCATCGCTAGGCATGCCGCACATGCCGGCGACAGGGGTCAGCGGTGTGGATTTGTATGCCCGCGATGACGAAGGCAACTGGCGCTGGGTCCAAGTCACCAAACCAGCAGCGCAAACGGTGGAGGCCACGATCATTACTGGCCTGAAGGCTGGGTCGCGCGAATACGCCGCCTACCTGCCGCTCTACAACGGCGTGGAATCGCTGGAGATCGGTGTGAACAAGGGCGCGCAGTTTGAGGGGCTCTCCCCACGTCCAAAGCCCATCGTCTTTTATGGCACGTCCATCACTCACGGGGCTTGCGCGTCGCGCCCTGGCATGGTGCACACGGCGATCTTGGGGCGTCGGTTCGATAGGCCCGTCATTAACTGCGGCTTCTCCGGCAATGGTAAGATGGATGCCGCCGTCGGGGATCTCCTGGGCGAGCTGGATGCGGCCGCGTATGTGATTGATTGCCTACCGAACATGAACGCAGCGCTGGTGACGGAGCGCGCCGTGCCGCTGGTGAAGCAATTGCGCGCTGCGCGTCCAGAAACGCCCATCATCCTTGTCGAAGACCGCCGCTTTTCCAATGACTGGATCACGCCGGACAAGCACAGGTTTCACGATGACAACCACGCCGCGCTGAAGAAGGCCTACGATGAACTGGTGGCCGCCGGGGTAAAAGGCCTGTCTTACATCCCCGGTGATCACCTCTACGGGGATGACAGCGAAGGCTCCACGGATGCCTCCCACGCGAGCGACCTCGGCTTCATGCGTCAGGCGGACATCTTTGAGCCTGTGCTGCGGGCTGCGCTGGGCAAGTAGCGGACGTTTAGTCCTGCACGAGCGCCACGCGAAATCCGACATCATTGAAGCGATAGGTCGGGGCTGCTTCGAAGGACTTCGCCGCCCGGCTCATCGTGGCGTAGTGCTTCCACGCACCGCCACGGTAAGGGTGGTTCACGCCCGTCTCGGGGCCTTTGGGATCCACGGCTTCACCGTCGGGATAGACGGCTGAAAAATCCGCTACCCATTCGTAGAGGTTCCCCAGCATGTCGTTGAGACCCCAGGCGTTTGCCTTCTTTTGTCCGACACGACGCGGGCCGGCCATCTTGCCGGGGAAGGCTTGGTTCGGCCAGCCCTCAGTGGTCCAGCCAGCGCCCTTGTAGCCGACGCTGCTATTGCCGCCATACCAGGCGATGTCATTCAGCACTCGCGCGTTGTTTTCTCCCAGCACCTTCATCTCGCCCGCGTAGGTCGCGGTCTTGGTGCCGGCGCGGCAGGCATATTCCCACTGCGCCTCCGTGGGCAGGGCATAACGGGCACCGGGCGGCAGGGTGCCCGCCTTCTTTTCGGTGTCCGTCAATCGTTTGCAAAACTCCGTAGCGTCGTCCCAGCTCACATAATAGATCGGAATGTAGGGTGCCGTCGCTGCGCACACACTGCTGATGGCTTTATCCCCCTCGGCGGCTTTGGCGGCCTGTCGCAGCGTGACCTGCTGACCACCAAAAGGATACAAGGTTTTGTCTGCGAGCATCAGCGCTGCCTGATCCTGCAAGGTCTTGCCCATCACGGACTCCCACTGCCCTTGCGTGACCTCCGTTTCGCCCAGCCAGAAGCCCTTGGTCAACTTCACCGGATGCGCCTTTTCATAGGCGTCGCGTCCGGGCTCTGTCTCTGGGCTGCCCATGACAAATTTTCCCGGCGGGCACCAGTGCAGCACCAATTTCAGCCCATTGTCAGACCGTGCAGAGCCTGGCTTGCTGCCTTCAAACGGCATCTCGGCAGGCTCCGGCGCGGCAAGGCCAGAGGACACTAGAACGAACAACAAAAGGAGAGGCCGCATCATGGAATCAATTGGTGATCGTCACTGGTGTGCCAACGCTGGCGTTCTGGAAGAGCGTTTCCGCCATCGCCAAAGGCATGCGGATGCAACCGTGGGAGGCGGGCTGTCCCGGATGGGGGATCGGGCCAGCGTGCATGCCCACGCCGGTTCCCGTCAGCCGCATCCAATAAGGCATCGGGGCACCGACAAAGCGGCCACCACTGGGGATCGAATGCACCCCATTCGTGGCGTTTGAGTGTACCACATCGCCATCGGCATCTCTGATCACGCCGTATTTATTGGAGCGCTTGTCCACCTTCATCTCCTGGATACGAAACTGCCCAGTTGGCGTGTTGTGCCCGCTGCGACCGGTGGCGACGTAAGTCCAACCAACGTTTTCATTGTCCTTAAAAATGTAGGCCTTCTGATCGCTGAGATCGACCCGCACGCTTAGCTGTCCAGGCATTCGGCTTCCCTGCCAGACGTAGAGCGGCACCTCGCCACCCTCAGCGGGCTTCACGATGATCGCACGGCGGACGGTGATCTCTCGCAGCATGGGGCTGGTTAAAGAGCAACTGGCCATGTTCATGATGGATGCCACACCCAGGCACAGAGGCAGCAGCTTCCGAACAGACAGACGGGAGAGGATGGAAGTTTTCATCAGGTCGGAGTACGCCATCATTCCTTGGATTACGCAAGTGAAGCTAATGGCGGAACGCGCTACGGAAATTTGAGAGGTGTCTGTAATTCCAGAAAGCGCGCTTTTGTGCGTCTCTGCTTGAGCCGGGCGTGAACTTCCGCCATCATGCGCGCTCGTTCCTCATGCTTGGATTCTTTCTCCGCCGACTCCTCAGCGCCATCGTGGTGCTGTGGTTGGCGGCGTCCATCACCTTCGTGCTGATGCGCTCCATCAAGGGTGGACCCTTCACCACGGAAAAGGCGGGCAGCGAAAAGGCTGAGGCGGCGAAGATGGAGCGCTTTCACCTCGATGGCACTCTCTGGCAGCAATACAGCTCTTACATGAAGGCGCTGGCGACGTTTGATCTCGGGGACTCGACAAAGTATCTCGACTGGCGAGTCTCTGAACTGCTCGCGCAGAAAATGCCAACGTCTCTCACGCTCGGAATGGTCTCGTTCATCATCGCCTCTATCGGCGGAGTGCTACTCGGTGCGTTGTCTGCGCTATGGCGGGATACTTGGGTGGATCGTGTCGCGATGATCGGAGCGCTGATCGCCATCTCCGTGCCCACCTTTGTGACAGGTCCTCTTTTAATTGCGCTGGTCGCACTCGGGCTTGGATGGCTGCCTGTGGGTGGCTGGGGCACGGTGCAGCAGCTCATCCTTCCCTCCGTCTGTCTGGCTGCTCCCTATGTGGCGTATGTGGCGCGCTTGATGCGCAACAGTCTCCTGGATGTCCTGCAAAGCGATTTCTTACGCACTGCGAAGGCCAAGGGGCTCGGGGACGGGAAGGCGCTGGTGAGTCATGCGATGAAAGTGGCTATCCTGCCAGTCGTGACATTTTTGGGACCGCTCGCCGCGCACCTGCTCACCGGCTCGATGGTGGTGGAGAGCGTCTTCAATATATCGGGTGCAGGCAGCATCTTTGTAAACTCAATCCAAAACCACGATGTCTTCTTGCTCGGCGGTGCGGTGATCGTGTACTGCGTGCTTTTGCAACTCTTCAATCTGGTGGTCGATGTGCTCTACGGAGTGCTGGACAAACGAATCCGCGTGTATGGCTGAGGGCGCATCACCAGTGGCAATCTCTCAGCCAGGGGGCTGGGCCATCCTTCGGCGCAGTCGCGTGTCGATGCTGGCGCTGTGGTTCCTTCTGGGCTTGGTGCTCATCGCGGTTTTGGTGCCGCCGTTTTTGCCGGAGCAATTGAAGCTAACTTCCAAGGATTCGCTGCTCCCACCGGGCACTGCCTGCACTTCCGCGCCAGGCCTCATCTACCTTTGCGGCACCGATGTGAATGGCCACGATCTTTTCTATCGACTGCTCACCGGTGCACAGGTCTCCCTGGGTGTTGGTTTGGTGGGCGCGCTGCTCAGCCTGATCGTCGGCACGCTCTATGGGATGATCAGCGGATTTGCGGGTGGACGGCTGGATGCCTTCATGATGCGCGTGCTGGATGTGCTCTACTCCGTGCCGCGCATCCTTTTCATCATGATCTTCATTGCTGCGCTCGGGCCATATCTCACGGAGTGGCTGGACGGTCTGCGGCTGTGGGCGCAAGGCCATGGCTGGACGACCCTGGAGGACTTGATGGTCACCGCGATCCGCTACTCCCGAATCATCATCATGGTGATCTGTCTTGGCCTCGTCGAGTGGTTGACGATGGCGCGCATTGTTCGTGGGCAAGTTCTGGTGCTGCGTGAGATGACCTTTGTCACCGCTGCCCGTGCGATGGGGCAGAGCGGGGCATCCATCCTGCGCCTGCATCTTTTGCCAAACCTCACCACCGTGGTTTTGACTTACCTCACCCTGACTATCCCCGCCGTGATTCTTGATGAATCCTTCCTCAGCTTTCTAGGCCTTGGCATCGATGATCCCGCCGCAAGTTGGGGATCGCTGTTGAAGGATGGCGCGCAGGTGATCAACCCGATTGATAGCAAGTGGTGGCTCCTCTTTTTCCCAGCCACGCTCATGTCCATCACGCTGTTGGCCCTGAACTTCCTGGGCGACGGTCTGCGCGATGCCTTTGACCCGCGCAGCCGCAGTCGCTGAAGTCACTTCGCCCGCATCTGGAGGATGGGCAGGCGCAGCTTCCAGCGCATCGCGGCAAGGCGCAGGATCAAGATGATCGCCATGCCGATGTAGCGATGACTTTCGGAGCCGGGAAGCTTTTGTTCGAGGAGCACAAACACCAGCGCTCCAGCAAATACCGCAGTGGCATACAGGTTCACCTCCGGCTTAAAGACCCAGGGAATCTCACCACGCAGCACATCGCGCAAAATGCCGCCAGCCACACCCGTGACGATGCCCAGCAGGATCGCGACGATGGCCGGGGCACCGTTGGCCATGGCCTTCTCCGTGCCTGCGATCCCAAACAGTGCCAAGCCAAATGCATCCGCTACGGCCAGCAAGCGGCGCGGCAGATGCGCAAACCGCACGATCACAAACGTCACCACCGCCGCGATCAATGCCGACAGCAGGCCCACCAGATCGAGGAAGCGCTCGG
>CAZCAL010000115.1:8283-11762 GCA_964496625.1 uncultured Verrucomicrobiaceae bacterium
GATCAATGCCGTCCAGAGGTGCATCGGTTCGGCAATCCAAAACAAAGGCCGCACCCCGAGACAGAGGTCGCGGATCGTCCCGCCCCCCACCGCCGTCACCAGCGCCAGCACCGCCACTCCAAAGAGATCCATGCCCTTGCCTTCCGCTGCGAGAACGGCGGAGATAGCGCACACAGCGACGGCGAAGTATTCGATCCAGGCGGGCATGACGAAGGGAATGGCAGGCAATTTGGATTCAATCGCAGATGCCGACAAGTGCTCATCTGTGATCTCTGCAGCTTGAGTTGACTCGCCACCACATTGGGCGATGACATCGCATGAAAGCGCGACTCATGGCCTTTGCTCATGCACTTCGGGGTGCGCACACATTGCTGGCGACGCAAAAGAATGCTCAGATCCATGCGCTGGCGACGGTGGTAGTGATCGGGCTGGGATTCTACTGCCACGTCAGCTTGACTGAGTGGGCAATGCTGGCCATGGCGGTGTCCATGGTTTGGTTTGCGGAGGCGATGAATACCGCCATTGAGTTCCTCGCGGACGAGGTAACGCTCGAGAGGCGCGTCAGAATCAAGCACGCCAAAGACGTCGCGGCGTTTGGAGTGCTGGCCGCCGTCATCGGCGCTGCTGTTGTGGGCGCGGTGATTTTCACTCCCCATCTCTTTTCGCACTGAGAGCGTGGTTTTGGCAGCGTATCTTTCCGCGCATGAAATTCGCCCTCGTTGCCTTCATCCTCGCCACCGCCGCGCTGCGGGCGGAGACAGTAAAAACTGAGCTCCAACTGACGCTGCCGGAGACTGCCTATGCGGTCGTTGGCGTACCGTTTTCGATCTATTTTGACAACATCGTGCTGACCCAAGCGCCGCAGCACTACCAGTTCAAAGTCGAAGCCGCCCTGGGCAAGACGGAGGCGCGACGCTGGACGGTTATCCCCACTGCGGCACAAGTGGGCGACCACCCCGTGCGCATCCGCATCGCCGATGCCAAAGGGGCACCCGTGGCCGAAGGCGGGCTGACGCTGAAAGTCGCGCCGAGCAATGCGGGCGAGGGCAAGCCCCTGCGGCTGCTGATCGTGGGCGATAGCCTCACGCACGCATCGCTCTATCCCAATGAGATCGCCCGACTCCTCAGCACGCCAGGCAATCCGCAGTGGACCATGCTCGGCACACACAAACCTTCGGGCGCGGCCAAGGGCGTGGCGCATGAAGGCTACGGCGGCTGGACCTGGGCGGCGTTTTTGACGAAGTATGATGCTAAAGCTTCCGCGCCACCCGACCCAAAGACGCCGCCGCGCAAGAGCGCCAGCCCCTTCCTTTTTCCCGACGCCAGTGGCAAGCCCGTCCTGGATCTGCCGCGCTACTTCCGGGAAAGCTGCGATAATCAGCCGCCCGATGTCGTGACCTTTTTGCTGGGCATCAATGATTGTTTTGGTGCCAAAGTGGATGATCCCATCGCCGTCGATGCCACCATAAAGACCGTGCTCGATAATGCCGAACGCCTGATCGCCGCCTTTCACGCAGCCGCGCCCAAGGCCGTTTTTGCGGTCGGTTTGACGACTCCGCCGAATGATCGCCAGGAGGCATTCGTCGCCAACTACCAGGAAAAGTACACCCGCTGGGGCTGGAAGCGCATCCAGCATCGGCTGGTGCAGGTGATGCTGCAACGCCTCGCCCACCGCGAAAAAGACGGTATTTACCTCGTGCCGACGGAGCTAAACCTAGACCCCATCGACGGCTACCCGAACAACAACGGCGTGCATCCGAATGCCGTCGGCTACGCACAGATCGGCGACAGCTTTTACGCGTGGCTGAAGCATTTCCTGGCGAGCGGAAAATAATCTGCTTTCACCGCGACCCTGCGGGTGGTAGCGAGGGCAATCCTCTCTCGGCGAGAAAGGAGGACGGTATCCATCCCTCGCCGAGGGATGGAAAACTGAGCCACCACCATGAAGCGCCACCTAAATGTGATCACTTCACAGATCGAAGAGCTCGCGAGCATCCGCCACTTCACCCGTGATCGCTGCCGCAGCCACCATTACGGGGCTCATGAGGATCGTGCGACCGGTCGGGCTGCCTTGGCGGCCTTTGAAGTTGCGGTTCGATGAGGACGCGCAGAGCTGATCGCCGATGAGTTTGTCAGGGTTCATCGCCAGACACATGGAGCAACCGGCGGCGCGCCATTCAAAGCCTGCTTCGCTGAAGATCTTGTCCAGGCCTTCCTTCTCCGCCAGCACCGCAACGATCTGCGATCCTGGAACGGCGATTGCCTTTACGCCCTGCGCCACCTTCTTGCCCTTAATGAAGCGGGCGACTTCGCGGAAATCGCTGAGACGACCGTTCGTGCAGGAGCCGATGAAAGCCACATCGATCTTCGTGCCCTTGATGGGCGTGCCACCTTGCAGCTTCATGTAGGCCAGAGCATCCTCGGTGGATTCGCGCTGCGTGGCGGTCTTGGCTTCTGCCCCGGTGGGGATGTTTTCTTCCACGGAGATCGCTTGATCAGGGCTGACGCCCCAGGTCACCGTTGGCGCGATGTCTTCGGCGCGGATGTTGATCACGTCGTCATAGACGCAGTCTGCATCAGAAGCGAAGGACGTCCATTTAGCGACCGCTGCCTCCCATTCATCGCCTTTGGGTGAGTAGGGGCGACCCTTGAGATACTCAAAGGTCTTCTCATCTGGATTCACATAACCGCAGCGTGCACCGCCCTCGATGGACATGTTACAGACCGTCATGCGCTCTTCCATGCTGAAGGAGTCAAAGAGGCTGCCACCGTATTCATAGGCGTAGCCTTTGCCGCCACCGGCACCCAGCAGGCGGATGATTTGCAGGATCACGTCCTTGGCATACACGCCGGGGCGGAGAGTGCCATCCACATTGATGCGGCGGACTTTCATCGCGCTCAGCGCCATCGTCTGCGTTGCCAAAACGTCGCGCACCTGGGTGGTGCCGATGCCAAAGGCGATCGCGCCAAACGCACCGTGCGTGGCCGTGTGACTGTCGCCACATGCGATGGTGGTGCCCGGCTGGGTGATGCCCTGCTCTGGCCCGACGACGTGCACGATGCCCTGCTTGCCGGTGCCGAGGCTGAAGTAAGTGATGCCGAACTCCTTGGCATTCTTGTTCAGCTCCTGGATCATTTCTTCTGCCAGCGGATCTTCAAAGGGGGACACCTGGCTATCGGTTGGGACGATGTGATCGACCGTTGCAAAAGTGCGCTGCGGGTAGGCGACCTTCAGTCCCAGATCGCGCAACATACCAAAGGCCTGCGGGCTAGTGACTTCGTGAATCAGGTGGGTATCGATGAGCAACTGCGTTTGACCGTTGTCGAGCTTGCCGACCGTGTGTGATTCCCAGACTTTTGCGAAGAGTGTCTTTCCCATGATGTGTAAAGTGACCGTGTGAAGAAAAAAAACGCCAGCCCAGCGGGCGGCGGGCAGAGATCATAGGCCCAGATTGAAATCTCGCAAGAGGCGAAAAGGG
>CAZCAL010000116.1:0-11746 GCA_964496625.1 uncultured Verrucomicrobiaceae bacterium
ACGCAGCTAAAACAACGCTTCCGGCTTGTCGAGTTCCGCCAACCATCCCAAGAACTGCGTCTCTTCCAAATCGCTGCGGACTCCACCGAACCGATCTTCAAGACCTTCACTGCCCAAGATCAAATCTATTCATGGTTCCGACTGCCCATCCAGGAAAGCGCGAAAGGGAGCCCCGAAGAACGCCGAACGACGGTGATCGCTGAAAACATTTTGGCACTCATCATCACCCCTTACCAGCCCCCCCTGGATCAACAGTCGGCACTGTCACTGGACGCATACGCACTGGCACCTCATTACCTGTTTGATTCACGCCGCTTTCAATGGCAGCCCAACGATCCGCTGGCAAAGCTCACACGCAACATTCTGCCTCCTACCTTGCGAATCACCGTCGTTGCGCTCGATGAGTCGCGCTGGGAAAGTTTCACCAATGTCGAATGTGTACAAAATGGGCTGGCGCTCCGGGATTTAGTCTCCGGACTTTTCCGGGATCCCAACCGCTACGACATGGACCTGAAAACGCTCGGTACAGAACTCGACAAGCGGCGTATCGATTATCGGGTGCTTTATAATAACATCTCCCTCTCTGATCCGCCATGACTTCAACCTCCCGTCATTCAAGGTCCACGACGTCGACGTTGCAGCAGGCAGGGTTCTCCCTGGTGGAAATGCTCACAGTCATCACCGTCCTTTCCATCATGCTGGCAGCGACAACGCAAATTTCACGGTCGTGGACCAGCCAGGAAATCTCTGCTTCGGCGACCCGAATTGCGCAGGATCTCAATCTGGCCCAGACGCTGGCAATGAAACGTGGTCATCCGGTGGAACTGCGTTTTTACAAGTCGTATGACCAAGCTATCGCATCCGAAGAGCCCCACTACCACACCTATCAACTCGTTGGCTACGATAGCCGTTCCCAGCGCGTCATTCCGTTGGGTGAACCACAACGTCTAGAGGGCACCGTCGTGGTCATCCCGTCCACCCGCTACTCCACGGTCATGCTTGCAGAACGTGCCTTTGATTTCACCAAAGATCCGCTGCCAGGAACAGTAACAGCCGCAATGAAAGTCTGCTGCGTGGAGTTTCGTCCCAATGGGGCCACTTCGTTGGATCCAGATCCCAATCACCAATGGACCATCAGCCTGTCTTCAGAAGCTGACTCTCGCCCCGGCCCCGCACTGCCAAAGACCGCAAGGACCCTCCTCATTACCCCTGAGACGGGAGCGGTGACGATTTACTAATGCCAAAAAGTTGGCCGTCGCCCACGATGGAGCGACGGCCATAAAATGAACTCTATGGTTCCTGTCAGTTCACCTGCTTCACATCTTGAATGTGCCAGACAGTGGAACTCCGCAACTGTTTCCCCTCTTCGAACGAGTGGGACTCAATGTCACCAAATGGTTCCACATAGTGCAGAACCGGAGATACTGTATCGGGAACTCCCTGGGCTGCCAATGCACCCGCTACCTGCTTGAGTAGCTTCCGCAATTCAGACAGATTGAAACGAGCACGCACCCCAGTGGCTTTGCTGTCGGGCTTCACCAAGGCCACGAGGGATTCATTCAGTGCCTTGGACGTCCCCAAAACAAAGACTTTGTCGCTAACGGTCGCTGATGGCAGGAGATCTTGGGAACCTAGCGGCAACGCATAAAAGTACGTTGTGTAGTCATTGGCCTTTGAGTCCATTGGCATCAGCATGTTGGGGGGAATCGGCGTTTGGGCCATCGCCTTCTTCAACGCGCTGTCCATTTGGGCCCATGCGGTTCCAACCATAGCGCGATCTTTAACAGTGCTCACGGCAGCAATCCGCACCATAGGCAACTTTGCCTGCGCCAGTTCAGGAGGCATCCCAGGTAGGACGGGCAACATGCCCCCGACTTCCACCACGAAAGCGGCTTCACCGCCTAGAGCCTTCGTGCTCAGATCTTTGGATCCGTTGTAGAACTCCAGCAGCATCGGCTTGAACATCATGTCCATCATGCCGAACTGCCCCTTGATCGATTCATCCGCCGCAGGACTATTAGCAAATTCAGCGGCAGCACCATAAATCATCTCCACAAGCTTTTCAAAATAGGCCCTTCCGTCGCCTTGGCTGGTGGAGTGGGCCGTCGTTGCGAGAATGACTCCCGGTGCATCGACCATCGCGTCAAACTGAAGTGGCTTGGTCAAATCGGTGCCGCACTTATCAGGAGGCAAGCCGCCCTCTGTCTCCAAGTGAAGACCACCATCCCAATAAGAAAGGCCCACCATTGATACAAAATCTTGGTGGAACACCTTCTTCTCAAGGGCACCCAATGCTGGCAGTTGCGGTTCCATCCGGTCGGCAAGCGGACCAAACATAGGGTTGCCCTTCATCCCATGAACCAAACCACGCAGTAGCGGTGCCAACGGCTGATCGTTCGACATCGCACGCAAGAATTCCCCATCGCCCCAGACTAGCCCTGTGAGTGCCTTATCCACGTATGGGGCACCAAACGCGAGTTCTGGGCGGGCAACCAAGCATGCCTCTGGCTCAGTAACAAAATTCAAATGCGCCACGTCTGGACCAACCGAGAAGACAATGAAGTGATCCACAATCCCGTAGGCCAGCATCGGTTTAAGCTTCGCCACAGCCTCCAGGGCCGCAGAAAGCTTTTTGGGAAAGTCGGGCCCCATCGGCAGACCAGCAGACTTCTCGACCAACTCTTTGATTTTCTCGGGAGTCAATTCCTTGCTCACATCAAATTGATAGGTCGTGAACTTCTCGCCGGTGGACAGGGTGACCTCGCCTTTGGTCGCATTTTTGGTGAGGCCAGACTCAACATCGGAAGTGATCATCTTGGCGAGAGTCTTAGCTGGATCAGCCGTTGCAAATCCTGCCACCACTCTCGGCACTTGAACGCCCTGAGTCAGTGTCAGGATCTGGCCAACCAACTCCGGCTGAGAAGCAATGGATTGCAGCATAACTGACGGGTTCATGGAACCGCCCCCCATCGCGCTGGCCATGCCCCCGCCAAACAATGTACTGTACGACACTTCATTGTAGGCAGTCGCTAAATCCATCACCCATTTCAGCGCCACCGCTGACCCTTTTGGCATGGCAATGAAGGCGTCATCGACAGTAAATCCCGGTTCACCACCAGCGGGTATTTTGTCCTCAACAAAAGAGAGCACATCCTTACCCCAAGCGGACCCTTTCAGGGCCTGCCAGTGGGATTTCAGGTCAATAGTGCCCACGTAGAACTCCGTAGATGTGGGCATCCTGGCCGCGAAACCAAATCGTGATGCTTTTGCCACAACGGGACTCGCGACGGCGCCTTTTACCGCGTCGATCACAGATTCCGCCTCCGCTCCAGCCGTCGATGACTTCTTCCCGCAGCTACCCGCGGACAATAAACACACGCATCCTAAAGTGAGGACGCCCAGTCGGGACAGGGTCATTTTCATAGGACACAAGTTTTCCTGCATTGAACCCACCCCGTCAATGACCATCTGCGAAATCGAAATTTCACCCTGCATTGTAATGGGACGTGAACCTGCATCCCCAATAACCACCGACACACGAAGCTGAACAATCGTCCAGCCTATCAAAAATGTCCGCCCCCTAGGCTCGTCCCTTCACCCACTCGCGACTTCGCTCAACTCCTCTGGTGTTGGACCAATCCGTCTGGTCGTTGCCTGGTGTGCAGGGCAGCGATCGTCGTCGCGCCGCTTCCGCTGACCATCGACTCGGAGGCCCTTGCCCTGTCCTTCAACCACTGGAACACTTCGCAGAGGGTCACGGGATCAGAGCCAAGCCGGATGCCTGGGGTAGAAGCCTTCGCGCGACCGGCCGTTGACACGCCAGCGTGGACCTTCGCCCGATTGAGAGCCGGAAGTGTCAAAGCGCAGACCACATACTTCCATGAACACATGATGACCAGCCTTTACGTAGACCGTGACATATATCCCCAACCCCGGTAGACCATAGCGAATAAACTCGGACGAATTGAGCGGCCGGTCCAGCAACTGGCAGCGATAGAGCACATAGGAAATAGATCCGGAACAGTCGAAAGCGCTATCAAAGAGCACCTTGTGCCCACCGCCAAGTTTGTAGGGCTTCTCCACCAACTCGTTGGCCACAGCCACGACGCGATGCACCGCAGCGGGGTGACTATCATGCGCATAGGCGTATCGTCCGTTAAAATACAGAGGCAATATCGAGGGCGGCACCCATTGATAGTAGCCTACACCAGCCGAAGTCCCGATGGCACCCCAAATGCTCCGACGCAGCCAGGACCTACGACTTTCCATCCCCCTGACACAGTAGGCCGCAGAATCGTGACTCAACGATTCGGGAATAATCGAATTTTCCGCCTCCACATGGGGAAGCTAGTCTTGATCAAAGAACAATCAAGAGGCCAATCTGATGACTAACGAAACATTTACAAAAAAACAAATCACCACCCAAATGATTCGTAGACTAACAAATAAAAAAATATCAAATAACGTCTCGGGATTGAATCGTGGTCCCTCATTCGGGGCACGGTGGGGCTGCCCCACCGTGCGCGGACAAAAGCCGTTAGTGCTTTAACAGCCACTCCGTCGTGCGCGGATTGAAGTCTGCTAGACACTCCCAGTGGAAGGCGTGACCGGCATTATCGTAGAGATGCAATTCAGCACCGGGAATGGCTGCTGCAACTTCCTCCCCCATCCAGCGTGGGGTGAAGACATCATTTTTCCCACCGATGACCAAGGTCGGGCACTTCACATTTTTCAACTCGCTCAGGGTGTTGTGCGTGATCGCGGCTGCAGACTGCGCCTCCATGGCATGAACAGGCTGAGGGGCTGCGTTCGTCGCTGCGTCCTTCAATCCTTGCTGCATATTGCTCCAGCAATCGTCGTTATCGAACCATGGTTTGGTGAAAATAAGCATCTGCACGTAGTGCATGAAATCTTCTGGGCGCATCGTCGCCTTGCACTTCATAAGGTGCTGCCACGTGTAAAGCCCAAAGCGATCTTGCCGCGCCCAGGTGCACATCAGGATCATGCTGCGCACCTTGTCTGGATGACGCAGAGCAAGTTGTTGAGCCACGACGCTGCCCAACGAGCAACCAACGACGCGGGCTTGCTTGATCCCAAGTTCATCCATCAAACCTGCATAGTCGTCCGCCATCATCGCCGTGGTGTAAGGACCTTCAGGCTTGTCCGTCTGGCCGACACCGCGGTTGTCTCCGAGGATGCAGCGGAAGTGACCTTCCCAAGCTTGCGCGTGCGCATCCCAAACTCCGCCTGGCGCGGTGACACCCATGATGCAGACAAGGGGATCCCCTGCTCCGCGTTCTTCATAATACATGCTGATTCCGTTGGTCTTGACGTGAGGCATAGTGCTTCAGTGAGTTTAGGTTTGGGTTGAGTTAAAAAAGGAAGCTAAGTTTTAGCGGAGGAACTTCTGCCCGCCAAGGGAAAAACCGCAATGTTCCGTCGCGTAGTCTTCCCCACATGAACTCAACTCGCCGCAAGTTTATCACCACCGCTGCCGCAGCCACATTCGCCCGCCCTGCCGTGGCAGCGGAAGGTGAACCAATCATCGATATCCACCAGCACACGCACTACCACGAACGGAGCGACGAACATTTACTTGCCCATCAAATCGCCATGGGCGTCACCACCACGATCCTTTTGCCCGCAGGGACTTACATCGCACGCCCCTCCACTCACGAGGGCAAATCCAATGGGCTTGCTGCGAAGTGCGGGACCACCGCAGACGCGAAGGCCATCGCAGATGCCAACCCAGGCCGCTACCTATGGGGGGCGAATGAAATCACGGATTTGGATAGTGCCCCTGCTGAGATCGAGAAATGGCTCAAGCAAGGAGCCTGCATCATCGGTGAACAAAAATTCGACGTGGAATGCGACAGCGCAGCGAGCCAGAAGCTCTATGAACTCGCTGCGGCGTACAACGTGCCCATCTTGATGCACTTCCAGTTCGAACGCTACAATCGCGGCTATGAACGACTGCATACGATGTTGGCCAAGCACCCCAAGACCATCTTCATCGGTCATGCTCAAACCGTGTGGGCGAACATCAATAAAGACGCCGTGCAAAAGGATCTCTACCCCAAGGGGAAAGTCACTCCTGGAGGCATGACGGACCATTATCTCGCAGACTATCCGAACTTCTTCGCCGATATGTCCGCAGGATCAGGCTTGAATGCACTGGAGCGCGATGAAGACCACACCCGCGCGTTTTTTGACCGCCACCAAGACAAGATTTTGTATGGCTCTGACTGCGCGGATCACTTCGGCCGAGGCCCCGGTTGTCAAGGCGCAGGAACGATTGCAGCCATCCGTCGCATGAGTTCAAGCAAGACGGTGGAGCGCAAAATTCTTTTTGAGAACTCGCAGAAACTCTTCCGCCTCGGTTAGTCACTTGGCAGTCTGCAGCCAATCACAAAGCTCGCGAATGTGCTGGGCAAAGACGGCACTGGCGATGAAGGTTTCGCCGGGCTTAAACTTGGGCTGGCCGACGAGACGTTCACCATCAAACTGGCTGATCCAGCGACCCTGGGAATCCAAGGCGGCGATGACACGCCGGGCAGCATCATCGGTCAGAGCTTCATCCTGAACTGTTGGGGACCATTTGCCGCCGTTGCTCACCGCACGATACGCAGCATCGATTTCATCGAGGCGAGACTCTGTCTTCCAGCCATAGTGCTTCGGCACATCGCTGTCGTTGTTCGTTAGCTTGTAGTCCTCTGTCATGTAGAGCGGTTTGTTGTTATGGAGCTCGTAGTAGCGGGCCAGTTGACCATCGGAAAGCAGTGACTTGCGCAGGTATGGTAGCGCTTTGGGAAACGGGGCGAGATATTTTTTGTCGCCAGTCAATTGGTGTACCCGCAGCAGGCACTCGAGGGCTCCTTGAGATTCGCGCCCACAGATCGCGGGCGGCTCGAATTTCCGTGCCCAGATGGGTCGCATGCTATAGTCGTATTGTTGCGCCCAGGCAGGCTGTGGTTCCGGCATTTGGGCAAGAAGCAAAAAGTCTCCCAGCTTTGCAATAGCCACCCGATAGCGATCATCACGATACACTTCGAGCGCTGTGAACAGCGTCTTCATCACATAGACTGCGATGTCATCGTTCAGTGTGTACATGTCCCAGTAGTTCTTGAGGTGATTCTCCGTGCGCCATTCGTAGTCGGGATAGTTCGCAGACATTGCGGGCTGCGATGCTACAGGTCCCGTCCACACCTGCGGAAAAGCACCGTTGGGAAATTGCGCTTTGAGCAACGCCTCCAAGCCAATCGTCACTGCTTCATGAATCCCTGCATTTTTGAACGCCTCCACCTGATCCAGCCGATTCAGAAACTCCAGCACTGACTGAGTAATTCCGTCATCCAGCGTGGAGTTGTTTGGCCCCTTCTTGCGGCCTTGCCCATTGCGATAGAGTGCTGCGTTTGCGCGATCAGAACTGAAATCCACACTGTTCGTCCATCCGCCCGATTGAAGTTGCCCATAAACAATCGCCTTTCCTGCATCACGAGCAGCCTCCAGCATCGCCGGGTCTTTGGTCACTTCGTAGGCGCGCAAGAACGCCATGCCAACGGTGGGAGTGCCAGGAGGTTGTAACCAGATTTGATCCGCTGTCGCCTTCCCCTCGCCTAGTCTTTTCTGAAGATCGGGCGAAGAATAATAGACGTAACCTCCATGGACGGCGACTTTTTCATGATAGTAGGCGCAGGCCTTTTTCACCGCCGCGAAAACATCCGCGCGAAGGACGGGATCAGCGGCTCGAACATTCGCCACCAAGCACAACAAAACTACAAATGTAAATCTTTTCACTCCCCATTAACGCAGCGACCTTGTGGAGTCTCACTCAGAATCGTAAAATACTTCTCCGAAGATCGCGCCACCCAGCAATCGCTCACCGTCGTAGAGCGCACAGATCTGGCCAGGGGTCAGCGCACGCTGAGGGGCGTGAAAGGTCAATTCAGCGCTCCACTCCCCATCGATACACGAGGGAGAAAACTTCGCCGCTGCAGCGGGTGCACGATAGCGAGGCATGGCCTGGAGTTCCCGTTCGCTCGTCAAGGGATGGCCTGTGCTGGAAATACCAGTGAGCTTACAGCGAGTCGCCCACAGCAGCGGTGTATCCGGCCTTTCGATGGCAATCACCAGTTCGTTCGAAGCAGGACGTTTTGCCACGACAACGTAGGCTTCTTTGTACAGGTTGGAGGGAACACGAAGGCCTTTGCGTTGGCCGAGTGTGTAAAGGTGAAGCCCCCGATGTTCCCCCAAGACCTTGCCATTCAGATCCACGATCATGCCGGGGGAATCTGGCACAAACGTGCGAAGGAAGTCCTCCATTTTCACCTCACCAATGAAGCAAATCCCCTGGCTGTCTTTTTTCGCAGCGGTCTTTAGCCCAAGTTCATGAGCAATGTCACGGACCTGTGGTTTCAAAAGATCGCCGATTGGAAATCGCGCCGCCGCCACTTGGTGTGGTTGAAGCATCGCGAGGAAATAGGTCTGGTCTTTGTTGGTGTCCTTGCCTCGCAACACCACTGGTCCCTCATCAGGCCAATCCGCCCGCCGTGCATAGTGCCCGGTTGCGACTGCGTCAAAGCCTTGCTCCCTCGCCCATTCAAGAAGAACGCCAAATTTCATCTCCCGATTGCACATCACGTCTGGATTGGGCGTGATGCCGCTTTGGTATCCTTCGAGCAGGTATTTCACCACCTTTTCCCGATACTCCTTCATGAGATTCACCACATGAAACGGGATGCCTAATTGCTCGGCCACCGCACGCGCATCGACAATGTCTTCCTCCCATGGGCAGTGGCCAATGATGTTCTCCTCATTGATCCAGTTCTTCATGTAGGCACCGACGACTTCGTGCCCCTCACGCACCAGCAAGGCGGTGGCGACACTGCTGTCAACCCCTCCAGACATAGCGGCAAGGATCTTCATCTCAGAGGCTCAGCAAAAATTCGGTCACAGCAGGTCGTAAGCGCGACCGCTCTTGCGTCCGCAAAAATGTAGGAAGGCACGATTCACCATCTGCACGCCACCTGGAGTCGGATAATTGCCGGAGAAATACCAGTCGCCATACTCGGAGCCTAGCGCTTGATGCAAGCCTTCGATCGTTTGATAGATCACGCGAACGTCTCCTTTCCAGGAGATGTCACGCGGTTGCACCATTTGGCTGATCCGCTCAGAGATTTGTTCGGCTGTGAACGGAGCGTAGATGTCTTTCACCGCATTCACCATCTCATGGATCGGCTTTTTAAGCTCTTCCTCGGCCTTCTTCCGGGTGTCCTCGACGAGGTGGAAATACCCGCGTTCTTTGATCAGTTCGATGGCAGCCTCAAACGCAATAAACTTGCCGATTTCCGCCATGTCGATGCCGTAGCAATCCGGGTAACGAATCTGCGGTGCCGTCGAGAGAACCACGATACTCTTCGGATTCGTTCGGGCGAGAATACGCAGCAGGGATTTCCGCAGCGTCGTGCCACGCACGATGGAGTCATCGACAACGACGAGCGTGTCCTTCTCCTGAACCACTCCATAAGTGATGTCATAGACGGAGGATGCCATCGTATCGCGATGCCCCTCCTGGGAGATGAAGGTGCGCATCTTGATGTCCTTGTGCGCGATCTTTTCCGCACGCGGCCAGTTTTTGAGGATGAGGTCATCAAGGAGAGCTGCATCCATTTTGCCAGCCTGCCACATCTCCTCCAATGCTAGGCGGACCTCACCACGACGCCGCAACCGGAGACCGTCCATCAGCCCATGATAGGCGGTCTCCGCCGTATTTGGAATGAAACTGATGACAGCGTTTTCTAGACTGTTATCGGTGGCCTCGATGAACTGCGGCACCAGGGCTTCCCCCAAACGCTTCCGCTGCTGGTAGATCTCCGCATCATTGCCCCGAGAAAAATAGATTCGCTCAAAGGAGCATGGGTGGAATTTCCTCTGTTCAGCGAAGGGCTCAATGGTCATGGTCTTCGCATCCGCCTTGATGCCTGCGACATGAGCCCGTTCCAGTTCATGGATTTGCGCTTCGTCAGCATTAAAAATTGTCTGGATTGCCACCCGTTCTGACGCAAAGACGATGACCTCATCATCCATGTAATAATAGCACGGACGGATGCCGTTCGGATCGCGCATGACGAACATGTCACCATTACCGACGACGCCACAGATGGCGTAGCCGCCATCCCACACTTCAGCGGAACGGCGCACCAACTCCGTTACATCCAGCGCATCACTGATGTGCGTGGGGATCTCGCTACCGGCCACCCCGTGATCACGCAATTCGCGGAAAATGTCGGTGTGAAGCTCGTCGAGGTGAAAGCCAATCTCTTCCAAAACGGTCTGCGTATCCGTGTCATAGACGGGGTGCTGCCCGCGATCAATCATCAACTGGTGCAACTCATCGGTATTGGTCATGTTGAAGTTCCCCATGACCATGAGGCTCTTCGTGGGCCAATTACTGCGGCGGATATAAGGATGGCACGATCCCTTCCCCAGGCCACCTGAGGTCCCGTAGCGCAGATGTCCCATCAGGATTTCGCCACCGTATTCAAAGTGCTTGTGGATGTTTGCGGGCGCTTCTGGATCAAAGCCCTCGCGTCGGGCGAGACGGGCATAGTCCTTGCGGGCCTCTTCAAACAGTTCGTCCAAGGAGTCCTTTTTCACCGACCGAAGACGCGACATGTACGGCTCGCCCAGCGGCATATCTAGCTTGCAGCAGCCGATCCCGACACCGTCCTGGCCGCGATTCCGTTGCTTTGCCATCAGCGCGTAGAGCTTTTGAAAGCCCCACATCGCGCTCCCATACCGACGTTGATAGTATTCCAGGGATTTGCGCAGCCGCACAACGGCGATGCCGCACTCATGACGGATAGGGTCGCTCATAAAGTAAAATAGCCCGGCATGCACTGGATGCCGGCCTTGTTCTTAGCCCTGTTGCAACGTTGCGCAAGTGTCAGCATGCAGAAGTCGTCAACTTTGAGACCGGAGGTAGGCAAACGTGCCAAAAAGGATCAAAACCAGGAGGATGGCGATGGTCACCTTTACCCAACTAATTGGGTATTCCCCGGCGATTTTGCCGGTGTACCCGTTGACGGCCACCTGATAGACCTTCGTCCTGTACTCATACGATAGCAGCCAGACAGGCAGCAAAAGGTGCTTGTAGGTCTGTGCAGAGAATTGCGGTGAGATCCGCAGCCCACGGTGGGTATCCCCAGGCACCTGGCTGGCGCAGAGCCGCTCCAGAGCCGCCATCATTCGTTTCCGCGAGTCCTGCGCCCCACCCACCAGATCGATTTGATATTGTTCAACCACCCAACCAGACAGATATCCTGCGTCATAGGGCACCAAATCAGTCGTTGTCGGAAACGGAGCTATCTCCTCCAGCAATCGCAGATGCACGCCCTTCGACCCCGTCACCAGCACATCATCAAAAAAATTCAATACCCGTCCGGAGGCATATTCCCATCGGACACGGCGCTCTTGGCGCCCCTGGCTATCGCGGACATAGTAATAGTAGCCAGCCTCAGCCTCCCAGGGGCAGTCTGCGTGGGCATCAAAGGTCCAGTACGGCAAATAGAGGCCATGGAGAGTGTCCGTCATGGCCTTCTTGCCCAAATGATTCGGTGCCCAAAAGTGGCTCCCATACCAGGCGCGGATCTGTTCGCGAACGGCCGAATCCGCCACCTTGAACGGAAGCAATGATTTCGGACGGATTGGAGCCTGCACGTCATCCATCGCCAGCAAGGCGGGCGAC
>CAZCAL010000117.1:0-456 GCA_964496625.1 uncultured Verrucomicrobiaceae bacterium
GGAAAACCCGAAGAAGCGCGAACCCAAGTTCTGGAACTGATCAGTTTGTCCAACGCACCAACCGCAACCGCTGCACTGGAGGCCTGCCTCAGTGCTGGACAACCTGACGCGCTCCAGGCAGCCGTCATTCGCACACTCGGCCAACGCACCGCAAAGAGCACCGCAGCGGCGATCATTCTCGGCTGGCCGAACTATGGCACCAAAGGCAAAGAAGCCGCTTTGGCCGCACTCACAGCACGCGATGATCGAGTGCCCTCTCTCTTAGAGGCTATCAATACCAACACGATCAAAGCGACCGAATTGCCTCTCGCCCAGGTTCAAGCGCTGGTGCAGCACAAAGACGCCAAGCTAGCGGCGCTGGCCAAAACCACGCTGGCATCCGTCATCCCCCCTTCCCGCGAGGAGATGCTCGCGAAGTATCAACCCGCCATCGCGATGCAAGGTGAGGCGACAGCA
>CAZCAL010000117.1:466-2777 GCA_964496625.1 uncultured Verrucomicrobiaceae bacterium
CACCGCGCTGGCACGCTCGGCGTTCAGGTTGGCCCCGACCTCATCACGGTCAAAACCAAGGGACGCGAAGCATTGCTGACCGCCATCATTGAACCTCACAAAGAAGTGGCGCCCCAATTCATCGCCTACACACTCGCCACCAAAGACGGTCAGACCTTAGTGGGCGTCATCGCCCAAGATGAAGCCAGTAGCGTAAAGCTGCGAATGATGGGAGGCATCGAGCAAACCGTCCAGCGAGCCAACATCAAAGGCACCCAGTCCAGCGGTCAAAGCCTCATGCCTGAGGGCATCGAAGCAGGGATGAGCGTTGAAGACATGGCCAACCTATTGACCTTCATCGAGAGCCTGCGGTAGTGCCCGGGGAGATGCTTTACTCAAGGCCTTTGCACGCTGCGCCTCGCTCGCTGCTCCATGACAACTTCCCTCACTAGTGGATTCGGAAAGCGGCGGGTGGGGGTAATGGCGTAAAAACTCTCGCGCAGTTGAGGGATACGATAACGCTCCACAAGGGCCCCAGAGCTGAGTTCATCCTGCACTACCACCGGCGGGACTAGCGTCACTCCAGATGACTCGCGAGCGAGAACGCGCAGCATGGCCATGTCATCCACCTCAGCCGCGATGATCGGGCGGATGCCAGCCTGATCCAAGAGCAGATCAAACCCTGTCCGGATGTTACTCTCGAGGCTGGGCAGAATTACTGGCGTTGTGCTCAGATCCTCAGGAAATTGGAACGGCTTGGCCCCTCTTGTTTTTTTTCCAACGAGACTGACCGGTTGCTCATCCAGAAGATGGCTGTGCCAACCAGTTTCAGCATCCCGCCGCACAGGCATGTTCGACAGCACCAGATCGACGGTATGCGCCTGTAATTGCGCAAGCAACTCCTGCAGAGTGCCCGAACGGATGATCAGATCCAGGTCCGTTCGGCCCATCAGCGGACGCAATAACGACATCTGAAAATTCCGCGACAGCGTGGCAACAGCTCCGATGCGCAAAAACTTCCGGCCAGCACCGCGCTGATTCTGGAGCTTGTCCGTCAGTTCCTCGCCTGTGCGAAAAATTGCCTCGGCGTACTCGAGGGCAATCCTACCGGCTTCGGTTAATACCAGTGACTTGTGGGCACGCTCAAACAGAGGCTGGCCGAGACTCTTTTCCAAACTGCCAAGCTGAACACTGAGAGCGGACTGCGAGATCTTGAGCGTGATGGCGGCCCGAGTCAGGCTGCCCTCCGACGCGATGGCTCGGAAGTAGCGCAGGTGATGATAGTTGAGAAACGACACGATCTCACATTTATCAAAACGAACGATCTTATCAATAACATCTATTGGATAGAACCACAAAATCAAAGGATGACAGAGGCCGTCACACTTCACTGCTCCCATGGAATTCATCACCACCCCTTCACTTCCTGTCTCCCTAGCTATTCTTTGTCCGCTCCTACCCCTCCTGCTAGGGGTCATCCCATCCTCCACTGCAAACCGTCTGGGCAGGCACGCTGCCCTTATCTCTGCCCGCTTAGCCCTCCTGGCATTTGGGTTTGCCGTCCTCGCTGCCTCATCCCTTGTGGTCAATGGGCCTTCTTCGGTGACTTTGCTCGAATTCGCATCATTTAAAGTCAGCATCCATCTGGATGCATTGTCTGCCGTTATGCTACTTTTGGTGACCTTTCTCAGCGCTATCGTCACCCGATATTCCATCAACTACATGGCAGGAGAACTCGGCCAAGGGCGATTCTCCAAATGGCTGTCACTAACCTCAGGCTCGGTGCTGCTGCTAATCCTATCTGGCAATTTCCTGCTCCTTACTATCGCCTGGGTGGCCACTAGCATGAGCTTGCACAAGTTGCTGACCTTCTACCCTGATCGGCCCGCCGCCATTCTGGCCGCCAGCAAAAAATTCATCGTCAGTCGGCTGGGAGATGCCTGCTTAGCAGGTGCTCTGGTACTCACTTGGCAGTGTTTTGGCACCTGGGAATTTCAGGAACTTTTCGCGGCCACGGCCCGGATCGACGGTGCGATCAGTCAGGCGTGCACCACTAGCATCAGCGTCCTGATCGTTGCAGGGGCGCTGATGAAATCCGCGCAGTTTCCCTTTCATAGCTGGTTGCCGGATACCCTTGAGATCCCCACGCCAGTGTCCGCCCTGATGCACGCAGGCATCATCAACGCCGGCGGCTATCTCGTCGTGCGGCTCAGCCCCATGATCCTGCTCTCCCCCACTTCCCTCAATGTGTTGGCTCTGGTGGGAGCCTTTACGGCACTGTTTGCCTCAGTCATCATGCTCACCCAGACCAGTATTAAGCGCTCCCTCGCTT
>CAZCAL010000117.1:2787-11640 GCA_964496625.1 uncultured Verrucomicrobiaceae bacterium
CGTGATGTTAACCCAACCCGGGGTGAAACGAGCGCTGGCCTACTCCACCATCTCCCAGATGGGCTTCATGATGTTGCAGTGCGGACTCGGTGCCTTTGCCCTCGCTGTGCTTCACATCGTTGCCCATTCCCTCTACAAAGCCCACGCGTTCCTGTCCTCGGGCAACATTGTCAGCATGACTCGCGCCTCATGGGTGCCAGTTAACCGCCCCGCTACCCATCCCTTGACCCTACTTGGCGGACTCGCTGTCGCCGTCACAGTCACCTGGGCCGCAGCCAGCCTAGCGGGGCTAGACCTGCTGGGGAACGCTGGAGAACTGTTGCTCAGTGCCATCTTCGCCATAGCTCTTGCTCATCTTCTGTGGACCCTGTGGGACGGCACCGTGCCTCCAATGATTTTTGGTCTCGGCGTAGCGATCGCTGGTTCGGCAGCAGCAGCATGCTTTGGTCTGCATCGGTGTTTTGAACACCTTCTAGCCGGGTCACTGCCCACGTTTTCGCCAGACCGCACGTTTGGCGAGACCCTCATCATGGGACTGGTGGTGGTTCTCTTCATGGCGGTGCTGGTCTTTCAATCGCAGCTGCCGCAATGGCACTCACGCCCTGCATTGAGGCGCTTTTACGTCCACGCTTCAAACGGCTTCTACGTCGGCACATTGTTTGGCCGCTTAACACGCAAGTTATCCTCGCTCTAAAACTTCCTCTTCCCCATGCATATCATCCCACCGCGCAATACCATGACTTCCGCAATTGAATTGATCGACTGGAAATCCAAAGCCGACGCCGCCTGCCTCCGGGTTCCTCCCCTCTGGCCGATCAAGGACTTCGTGGCCGTTAACCCATTCGTTGGACTCGCTGACATGCACTTTGCCGCAGCAAGCTCTTTGATGCAGAAGATCAATCACGGCGGCATGTTGCTGAAAGCAGATTACTTTCGTGAACAGTTCCAAAAAGGCCGCATCACGCAGCTGGATCTTCAGGGTGCAATCACTCTCGCCCAGCAATCGTTGCCCGAAGAGTTCCAGCCATTGTTGCATCCATTGCAGTGTGCAGATCTGATCCAGTGGATTGAGTCTGACCGACCCGAAACCGAAAGTGAAACCTCCGACAGAGTGGTCCTTTCGGTAGCCGAGGCCCTCGACAAACATTACGGCACCCGGTGGGCAAAAGTGGTGGTGGATGAAATCTCCAAATGGTGCGCCGCCTACTATGACGCAGGGCAGTCTGCCTGGCGTTTACCCTGGCGGCATCTCCCGCTCTTCGCAGCATGGAAGCAGGCATCCCTCCATGATGTCAGCCCAGAGATCCAGGGTATTAACGGCTTCCGCCAGACAATTGGTAATCTGCCGGAAACGTCTACAGAGGCCATCACCGTCGCCATGCAAAAGCTTGGAATCGCCGAAGCCGATGCGGGGGATTATCTCCATCGGCTGTTCATGAGTCTTCCCGGCTGGAGCGCGTATGTCCAGTATCAAGTCCGCGAGCAAAGCATGAGGGATCGCAAGGACGAAAGCCTGCTCGACCTCCTTGCCATCCTCCTGACCTTTGAGGCAGCCCTCTGCCAGCAATACGACGACCTGAAATGGCGTAACGAATGGTCAGAGTCTCTCCAAACAGGAGGTAGCCCCTCAGTAGCAAACGTGTTTCCAATGCTATGGCAGATGGCATTTGAAAACGCCTTCCAAAGGCAACTGCTGGGCAATCTTGCTAGCGCCGCTTTGGCTGCGGAAAAGATGCCCTCCGCTCCCCGGCCTACCGTCCAGGCGGTCTTCTGCATCGACGTTCGGTCGGAGGTGATGCGCCGGTCGCTAGAGTCCGTATCCTCGACGGTGGAGACACTGGGTTTTGCGGGTTTCTTTGGCATGCCGATTGAACATGTTGGGCTGGGTCAGCCTCACGGTTCAGCCCAGTGTCCCGTGCTGCTGACGCCGAAGTGGCGGGTGCGGGACCGCCTCAAAAATGCCAGCGCTGCCCAGGAAGAACACTGGCTAGCCACCCAACATCTGGGCAGGAGGATAAGGCATTCGTGGAACGCCTTCAAAACTTCAGCAGTATCCTGCTTCTCGTTTGTTGAAGCCGCCGGACTGGGCTTCGGCTGGAGCCTCGTGCGGGATGCCTTCCTTGCCGACAGCACAGGGTCTGCATGTCGGCCTGTTGCCAGTGCCCCATGCATTGCACCCGCCCGCCAGCCCTGCCGCCAGGGAGTCAATGCCCCTGATGAAGGTATCGACCTAGCAGACCAGGTAAAACTTGCAGAGGGCGCGATCAAAAACATGGGCCTCACTTCCAACTTTGCCCGTTTCGTCCTGCTCTGTGGTCATGGCAGCACCACGAATAACAACCCCTACTCCGCCGGACTCGATTGCGGTGCATGCGGAGGCCACGCTGGCGATACGAATGCTCGTGTCGCGGCAGCCATCTGCAACAATCCAGAAGTCCGGGAGGCGCTTATCGGAAAAGGCATCTTCGTCCCCACCGACACCTACTTCCTTGCAGGACTACACAACACGACAACAGACGACATCACCTTGTTCGACATGGAGGAAGTCCCCGCAAGTCATCGCACTGAGCTTCAGCAACTACAGACTATATTGGAGCAGGCATCCATCATAACTCGGAAGGAGCGCGCCCCCCTCCTGGGTCTCGACCAGACCCCAGATGTAGCACTACCCCGGCAGCTTCGGCAGCGCAGCAAAGACTGGGCGCAGGTGCGTCCAGAGTGGGGCCTTGCAGGCAACGCCGCCTTCATCGCCGCCCCACGCTCCAGGACACAGTCACTCAATCTAGAAGGGAGGGTCTTTCTGCATACCTACGATCATAAGGCGGACGAGGACAATGGCACCCTTTCGCTGATCATGGCTGCACCGATGGTTGTGGCCAATTGGATTAACCTCCAGTATTACGCCTCCACAGTGAACAACGCGCAGTTTGGCAGCGGCAGCAAAGTCACCCACAATGTACTTGGGACCTTTGGGATCTGCCAAGGCAATGGCGGCGATCTCCAGACAGGTCTGCCGCTACAATCCCTGCATGACGGCGATAAATGGGTCCATGAGCCACTGCGGTTGACCGTGCTGATTGAAGCCCCTCGTGCACGGATGAGCCAGGTCATCGCAGCTCATCAGCATGTCCGGCACCTCGTCACCAACGGCTGGCTGCACCTCATCGCCATTGAAGAAGATGGCAGGTCCTACTACCGCCACCTGCCGGATCTTACCTGGCAACATGTAGCACTTGCAATTCACTGACAGCTAGCGGCACCAATCATGATGCAAGTTTACCCAACACGGCTTTCGCCACCTGTTCCCCAGAGACCCCCGTCATGCAGTCGTAGTGCCCAAAGGGACACTCCCTTTTGAAGCACGGACTGCACGGAACATGGTGGCGGATGATCGTGTGTTGACTACCCAGAGGGCTCGTCAACACTGGCTCGGTTGAACCAAAAATCGAAACCGTCGGCACCCCCATCGCTGCGGCGAGATGCATCGTGCCGGTGTCATTCGTGACGAGCATCCGACATTGTTGGAGGCAGGCGATCAACTCTGTTAGACTGGTTTTGCCCACGAGATTTTGATGTCGCACGGTCCCAACCATCTGCGAAAGAGTGACACCCATCGCAGCCTCTCCCGGTGCACCGAAAAACACGAACTCCACCCCAGGCATTGCCCCCCCAACGATCTGCATCACTTGGGCAAAACGTTCCAGCGGCCAGCGTTTCGCAGGGCCATATTCTGCACCGGCGCAGATGCCAATCCGAATCACTCCGTCTTTGTTTGATTGTGGAGCACCAGTCGTCCACAAGGCGGGCGAGCTGATATCAGCCCCGCAATGTTCCGCGAGTCGAAGGTACTTCTTCGCGTGATGTTCAGGCGGTTGCCCGCGTTTGACGTCAGGGGCGACTTGGCTCAGTAGCTTTTCGCGCAACGAACCGCGATAACCTGCAAGCCTCGGAATGCCTGCCAGCCAAAGTTCCAGGGTCGAGCGCGTCGAATTCGTCAGCAAGACCGCAGCGTCAAAGCAGACGCCGGTCGCATTGATTTTGCGTGAAACTGAGAACAGCCCCTCCTTCCCTTCTTTCCCGATGTAGCGATCAACTTCCGGCAGCGCGGTCCACAGTTCCCTTAGTTTTTCAGGGCCAAGAACCGTCAGTTTGAGGTCTGGCCGCCCCGCCTTCATTGCACGAACTGCAGGGAACGCCATGCAGGCATCTCCCAACCAATTCGGCGAGCGCACCAGCAACTCAAAAGGCTTCAGTGATTCCACCGTCATCCCCACTGGCAGCGCAATGCCTCGCCGATATCCCGACAGCAGAAAATCTGGCTTCGGCGTCTTCCAGCGATTGTGCACCCAAAACCAATCAGCGGGCGAGCGGCGAATCATTCCTTCTACCACTTGATTGAGTGCGACCGTCAATCCTTCCGCCGTCGGCTTTGCCTCACCTGACTGCACCTGAGGATGGCAGACCAATTTCCACCGCCCCGGTCCATCGTCGTAGATCCCCATTGGCAGCATCGCCGCCTTGGTACGGATTGCCATCAACCCAGCGAGCGGCGTCGTTGACGCCAGACGACCGAAGAACGGACACCAGACACCCTTATCCCCCGCGTGCTGATCCACCAGCACCCCCAATTGCGCTCCTTCGCGAAGTAACTTCAGCGGACCACTGAAGCCATCATTGCGATCAAAGAGGGTGTAGCCAAGCTTCTGTCTGCGCTCCAGCACCAGCGCATTCAGATACGGATTCCCCAGGGGCTGATAGATGCTGGAGGGACCGCCGATGAAAATAAAGAGTGATGGCACCTGGGTCAGCAACTCCCAGCAGCTCAAGTGACACACTGGGTGCACCACGGTCTGCCCCGCTGCCTGGGCCATGCGAATGTTTTCAATGCCTTCCGCCGTCACTCGCTTCACGATTTCCTCCTGACGCATCAGCGGCAGCTTGAACCCGCACAGGAAGTTACCGCCTAGTCTGGCGAAGTGGGTGTGTGCCAGCTTGATGCGCGCCCGCTCATCCATCTCGGCACCAAAGGCCAGTCGCAGATTATCGATGGCGAGCCGCCGATAGCTGGGTGCAACGTAATATGCCAACCAACCAATCACCCGCCCCAGTCGTGCCACTGCACCAATGGGCAGCACCCTCAACACTGTCTCCACACAACGAAAGGCGACGAAGACAGCGTACTGCCCCGCGCGCTTGATCAGGCCCTGTCCGGAGGTGTTTTTTCCCATGCGTTTGCGCTGCTTTTATGACCCAGCATTTGGCTTCATGCAATGGATCAATGCTCCAGCCAAACACGCCGGGAGACGAAGTCGAAGGTTACACGGTAATCGCTGAAGAAAAACGACCCGACCCGTGCTGGACCAGGAGCCACATCGATCTGCGCCGCAGGGTAGTCCACGCCAAAGGCTGAGAGCTTGGGGACATTCAAAACCCGAATGTTTCCGCTACGACTATTATGCCCACCGCCAATTCCCGCAAAAACAAGGCCGGGCGCATCGACCGCGACACCAGGATCATCCGGCGCGACTTTTGCGGCCAGTTCATGCGGAATCGTCACACCAATCGCTGAACCCGTATCCAGAACAGCCCACCACGTCACGCCATTCGCAGACATCTCCACTGACGGCACCCCATGGATCAAGGTAAAAGGCACTGACTTCGCGCGACTCGACGACACCGGATAAAACGTGCCGCTCAGCCCCAGTTTGATCCTCTTCGATAGATAGTCCACGGTGAGCCAACGGCTGCGCGTGGCAAAAAAGTCCCAGCCCATCAGTGTGATTTCTCTATATTCCGGGAGCGAACCCAATGTCACCCAATTCTCTTGCGTCCGTATCACACAACGTGCGCTGCCGGCATCCCAACCGTCGAGGTTCACATTGCGCAACACTGCTGGTAAGCCCACCTCCATCCCATCAACGCCATTCATCTGGAAGGATGCCTGCTGTTCTGACTTCCACGGCTGGATGCCCAGTTTCACTGCCTGTCGCGCCTCAAAAAGCGGGAGAGCCGCCCCTGTATCCAGCATGACGTTTCGCAGACGATGCCCATTGATCTTCGCCTCGAAACTCGGCACTCCACTGTGGAAACTCATGGGCAAACTGATAAACCCAGCCTCGGGTGGCGGCGCGGGAACGCGGATCGCCCCCTCAGAAATCAACTGCTGAGCGTCCTGGGCGGTAAGACTGGTGGCAGCAATATCCCTCATCACGTCCGCATTCGCTTCACGAGTGCGGACGCCAGGTTGACTGCAAGCAATAAACAGGAAGGAAAGAGGAATAAGGGCGCTCAATTTCATGCGTAAGCAAGAGTTATGCGCCCTGATCCTATCATCGTCCAGCCACCTTTCCATGGGTCCCAGGTAGAGTGATGATGCGTTGAGACGCGCTCAGGCCATACTTTTCAGGCTCATACATCGCCTCGATTTTGGCGGGTGGTGCAATCACATCACCTTCGGCAATCACTCGGGCCAGGTAGCGCAGGCCAAAACGGCCCTTCGCGGGGGCGTAGTCCGTAAAGAAGAGAGCACGATCCGCGTGGATCTCGCGGTGATCGCAGAACCACGCTTCCATCCCGTCGGGCAGGCGAGATTCATCCCTTTCGTTCTGAGTTCCAAACTCTGGATTGATCGCCTCCAGAACGGACGGCAGCGAATCGTTGATGGCCAAATAGCGCTCGCCCCCTGCGATCTCCACTCCCAGTGTCACCACGACCATATCACCCACTTTGAGTTCGTTCGCCTCTGAAAGCGCGCCATCCATGCCCAACTTCTCGTAAGTGCGTGTGATGGCAAAGCCCTTGTTCTCTCCTGCAAAATCGCGGGCAGGAGGAAAGGCATGTGCTTCGACTCGGACAAACGTGTCTCGATCAGCAGGGAGTGCCAGCGACATGGGCACCGCCGTCAATGCCGCAGTTAAGGGCAGCGTAGCACCAGTGACACCAGGAACTTTGTCGAGATTCAATGGAACCGTATGCTCCCCCCAGGCCAGCGTCGTGCTGATCGGCTGCGAGGCACCTTTTTGGCTGCGGTCATACGCCGCAAGTGCGGTCAGCATCCACGCATTGGTGTAAGTATTGCCCCATTCCCCACGGCCATTGCGGGAGCGCATGATCTGCTCTGCCACTTCATTCGCATCCGCCGACAAACCCATGTGTACATAGCAAATCAGTCGCAGCGCCTTATTGACCTGATTCCCGGCCCAGTAGGTCCATTCCGATGTTGGGCGCGGACGGGCCACTGCCTTCTTTGCACCCTTTACCGGTGGCGCTGAGGGTCGCCAGCCGATCAAGTCCTTCACCTGCTGCTCAGGTCCATCGCTGAGTAGAATGGCCAGCCCGAGGTAGAGTCGCGCGGTCTCTGGCAAGCGCTCGCGTCGCCCATAGAGCAGATTGTGGTAGGCGGGCTCTGAGCGCTTGGCTCTGGCCAGTGTGTATAGGGCGAGAGCCGAGTCCGCCAACACGTAATCGTTCCGTTCATCATCCAAGCCGCGCAGGCGCTTGGAGAGGAAGTCCATCAACGCATCGACCGTGTCATCTGGAACCATTGCCCCAGCCGTTTTAGCGCGGAGCAGCAACATCCCGCCGTAAGCACTGCCCCAGAGGTTCGCCTCCTTACCACCTGGCCAATAAGCTAGACCACCGTCGTCAGTGGTCATCTGCATCAGGCGATCGACACTAGCCTGCACCACCTCTTTGCGACGTGTCCCGTCTAGCAAGTCTGGAAAGAGGTTCTCATAACCAGACAAGGCCAACCACGGCATCGCTGCAGAGGTCGTTTGCTCCACACAACCATAAGGATAGTGCAGCACATAACTGAGCGCATCATGAACCTCGAAAAGACGAGACGAACTGATATTCACCCTGACATCGCCCTGCCCTTCCAAAATCGCAGGGCTGATCTCCTTCAAGAGATTGTCTGGAGGAGCCGCGCCCGCAGCGATTGAATAGCGCACCTCACGCAACTCTGGCAGAGGCTGCTCCACATTGAAGTTCGACTCCGTCCCGTCCGAAACCGCTGGGACGCCATCCTGCCAATTGACGGACTTTACCGACCAATTCCATTTGCCCGCTCCCACCGCCGTAAAGCGAACGGGGAATGATGTCGAAATTGTCTCACCGGCCTTGATCGCCAGCGTGCGACTGACTTTGCGGCCCGTCGCAGGGAGCTGCGTCGAGCCTGCAACCTCTGCATTAAAGGTTTTCGCTTCACGAATGAAGTCGGCGGAGTCATCTAACTCCAACTGCATCTCCACATTCCCCGAATTCTTCGTCGTATTGTGAATGACAGCCTTTACTAAAACCTCGTCTCCCAATCGTGCGAAGCGTGGAATCACTGGCTCGATCATCAGCGGCTTATTCACTTCAAATGAAGACTCCGCCTTCCCAAACCGATCCGCCCCCGCAGCTACTACGGCCATGATTCGGAAGCGACTGAGATTGTCTGGAGCCGTTACCTTCACGATCACGCGGCCATCAGCATCCGTCGTGGATGAACCGATCCAGAGCGGGGTAGCGATGAAGTTTTTGCGCAGTTCCACATCCGCATCCTCATCCTCACCCCCGCCGCCAACGAGGAACCCCTTGTTCCCACGCTCACGCGCAGTCGAATCTTCCTGTAGCAGGTCTCCAAACGATGCAAAGGTGGAGAACGCGAGGTTAAAAGGAGGCAAAAAGTAGCTCGAAGGATCGGGTGTCTTGTAGTGAGTCAAACTCAATACACCTTCATCCACCGCACAGAGTGTCACGTCAGCTCCACTGATTGGCGCACCCTTTGCATCCTGCACCGTCGCAGTGATATCCATGGTTTCCGCCGGGAGGATTTCCGGCTTGGCAGGCTTCACTTCCACAGCCAAA
>CAZCAL010000118.1:0-4153 GCA_964496625.1 uncultured Verrucomicrobiaceae bacterium
TCTCCAAAAAATGGATCTAGCCAACGAAGGGGCTGCTCGGGCCATTGAACTCCTTGGCAATCAGGACCTTGTGACCGTCTTTGCTGTCGATAGCGAAGCCCACGAAATCGCGCCCCTGTCATCAGTGCAAAAAAATCGCGACACGCTCGTCGAAGCCGTCCGACGTGTGGATAGTGGTGGTGGTGGCATCTATGTTTATAATGGACTGAAGGCCGCATGGAACGAGATCAAAGACACCCCCGTCGGACAACGCCACATTATCTTGTTCGCTGATGCTGCGGATGCTGAACAACCAGACGACTACATCAAACTGCTGGCTGAGATGGCCGCAGCGAAGACCACGGTGAGCGTCATCGGCCTCGGCACGGACAAGGATTCCGATGCTGCCTTCCTCCAGGATGTCGCAAAGAGGGGCAACGGTCGCATCTTTTTCAACGCCAACGCGCAAGATCTGCCGGCGCTCTTTGCCCAAGAGACCGTCGCCGTAGCACGCACCGCCTTCATCGAAGAACCCATCGGTGTACAAGGCACCGCAGGCTGGGTAGAACTCGCCGGTAGCCCGATCCAATGGCTGGCCCAAGTGGACGGCTACAACCTCAGCTATATCCGCCCCGGAGCCACCTCGGCGTTAATTTCAGAAGACGAATACAAGGCACCGATGCTCGCCTTCTGGCAAAGGGGTGCAGGTCGTGTCGCCAGTGTATCCTTCCCTCTGGGGGGAGACTTCAGCCAACTGACTCGCTCCTGGGCTGGCTACGGCGGATTTGCGCAAAGCCTCACCCGCTGGCTATTGGCGGAGCAGACGCCTCCAGGCCTCGGACTCCGCACCGACATCGTCGGGTCGCAACTCATTGCTCATCTCTATTACGATGAAACGTGGAAGGATCGCATCAGTCAGAATGCCCCAGACCTCGTGATCACCGCAGGCGACACGACGGAAGTTCAACACATCGCCTGGGAGCGCCTTGAGCCCGGTCATTACCGCGCCACCACTGCCCTGCGCCCAGACACCTACGTTCGTGGCGCGATCCGAGTGGGTAAGACAGCCCTGCCCTTCGGACCCGTCACCACCATCACGAATCCCGAATGGCAGTTCGACCCCACCCGAGTCTCAGATCTCCGCAGCGTCAGTCAACAGAGTGGCGGTGCTGAGCGTTTGGATCTTGGCGATGTTTGGACCGCACCCCGCCCAGACGCTTGGCAGGGGCTGCAGCGACCCCTGATCATCGGGCTGATTGTTTTGCTCCTTCTAGAGGCTCTTCAAACTCGCACTGGATGGCTCGTGCAAATCACAGCACAAGAAGCTTGAAAGCCCGCCTGAACCTCGCTCAAGTCTAGCCCACCTCACCATAGATACCCTCCATGCAACACAACGTATACTTTTGGCTCAAAGACGATCTCACCGACGAACAACGCGCCACGTTTGAGAGCGAACTCCGTGCGCTCATCAAGATCGGCTATCTTGCCAGTGCCTCTGCGGGAACTCCAGCACCGACCCCTGAGCGACCTGTCACCGATCACTCGTTTTCCTACCACCTATCGCTGACCTTCAAGACCCTGGCCGACCACGATTTTTATCAGACCGATTGCGCTGATCACAAACGTTTTGTCGATACTTGCAAAACACTTTGGAGCAAAGTCGTCATCTACGATTCCACCCCTCTCGTTTAACCTTCACCACTTACAATTATGAACCGCAAACGACTCGGACGCAGCCCCATGGTGGTGACGGACATCTGCCTGGGTACCATGACCTTTGGTCTCCAAGCTGACGAAGCCACATCGTTTGCGATCATGGATCGTGCGGTAGAGGCTGGCATCGATTTCTTCGACACCGCCGAAATGTATCCTGTGCCGCCGAGTGCCAAACTCTTCGGCGTCACGGAACAAATCGTTGGCCGTTGGATGAAAGCGCGCGGCAATCGCGATCAACTAATCGTCGCCAGCAAAGTCACCGGACCAGGCCATGGCTGGTTCCGTCCCGATATCCGGCACGGCTTCACCGCACTGGATCGTCGGCAAATTTTCAAAGCTGTCGAAGACAGCCTCCAGCGTCTCCAGACGGATTACATCGATCTCTATCAGACCCATTGGCCTGATCACGGAATGCGCCAGGAAGAAACGTTGGAGCCACTCACGGAGTTGATTCAACAGGGCAAAGTCCGCGCCATCGGTGCCAGCAATGAAACCTGCTGGGGTCTGATGAAAAACCTCTGGGCAGCCGAGACTCACGGCCTAGCGCGCATGGACACCGTGCAGAATAATTTTTCACTCATCAATCGCCGCTGCGAGAGTGAACTTGCTCAAGTCTGTCGCAAAGAAGGGGTCAGCCTTCTGCCCTATTCTCCCCTCGGTGGAGGCGTCCTGACAGGCAAATACAATGATGGAAAATTACCCGAAGGTGCCCGATTTACGGATTACATCAATAACGGCGGCCCAAGACAGAAGCGCATGGCCGCTCGATTTGTCAATGAGCGCAGTCTCGAAACAACCGCGCGTCTCGCCGTGATCGCACAGGACCTCGGCATCAGCGTCACCACCCTTTCTGTGGCCTGGAGTAAGCAACACGACTTCGTCGCCTCCACGATCATCGGGGCCACCACCGTCGCCCAACTCGAGGAAAGCCTCAAAGCGGCAGATCTTGTTTTGGATGCTGCGACTCTCGCGAGGATCGACGAAATCGATGCCGAAATCCCCTGCGCGATGACGGAAGACGGCCTGCGCCGTCTATAGCCCCCAGATTACACCAGGGCACGTCCGACTTCAGCCATGCTCTCACGCTGGCGCTGATGAACGACGGCCAATGCCTTGGCTGCAGTCACCTTTGCTGCCTTTGGATCTTTAGCCATCGCCACGATGGCGGGGACGATACCTTTCATCTCCTCTTCGTTGTCCAAATCAAAGAGCCACTCACTCAGGCCGATGTCCTTCCACATGAAGCCCTTGCTAGTCTGCTCCGCCCACCGGCACACAATGGCCGGAATGCCATTGCCGATGCACATGATTGGGCTGTGCATTTCATTGCCAAAGAGACCTGCACTCCGCACATACACGCTGACGGCCTCGCCGGTCAGCCAGTAGTTGGGACGCCAGACGACCTTCGCTTTCACATCCGCAGGAAGTGGATCGTAGAGCATCTCCTTGCCCACCGCCATTTGCGTTTGGTCCTCAGGACAGACCAACACCTTCATTTCGGTCTGTCGCACCACCTCAATGATCCCCTGACGTAGTTGCGCATGATCATGCTCTTTCAGTGCCTCATTCCGAGCATGCTTCGTTTCGTCCATCTTGGCCTTCTTGCTTGGAATCGTCCAATAAGGTGTGTAACGAAGCCGTGGGATGCAGCAAAGGAACTTCCCAGCTTCCAGGCCATTCGCATTGAGAAAAGCCTCCGCCTTCTCATCATCGCGTAGATCCACGGCAAAGGCACCATCTGGAGCAAACTCCATGATCGGGCTCGTGCAGCCGTATTCCTTCGCCACCGCCAGCGAAACGCTGTCACGAAAATAGACAAACTTAGCACCGCTCAAGACTTGCACGGTATGATTGACGACGCGCTGGGGAGCTGGTGTCGTGGAAGCGCTACTTTTTAGAGGCAGCGTGATGCAATACACACCGTAGGGCTTGCCCGTTGCCTCCGCCCACTTCACCACGTCTTTTTCAGCGACCAATGATGGCCCAGAACCATGCAGTAAGAAATCACACTCAGCAAAGGCGGTCTTTAGAGACTCACCACCCTTCACGATCACCAGCTTCGGGAACCGCTTCATCAGCATCTCGGCCACACCATTCTCGACATTGCTGGGCCATAGACGCACTTCGACGTCTGGCAGATACTTCTCCAAGAGAGCCAAGACACCTGGTGTGTGCGCGATGTCGCCAATGTTCACCGTCTGCCAAGAAGATCGAAGCAAAAGCCGGGCAGGCTTGTCACCTGCAGCGGCTTTGAGGGATGCGCCGAGAGCAGTGATGAAACTTGAAGAGACAAAGTGGCGACGATTCATGGCGGTAGGAAAAGTTGGTTCAATAGATACGCCGGGCAGAAAGGCCCGGCGCACCCGATTCAGGCAATGAAATGCCTTGTTAGATGTAACGATTGATGAGGTTCTCCAGGAACTCCTGACGGCCACTGGCATTTCCAGCAGCCTCGCCT
>CAZCAL010000118.1:4163-11564 GCA_964496625.1 uncultured Verrucomicrobiaceae bacterium
CCTCCA
Organism: uncultured Verrucomicrobiaceae bacterium; assembly: GCA_964496625.1. Classification (GTDB taxonomy): domain Bacteria; phylum Verrucomicrobiota; class Verrucomicrobiia; order Verrucomicrobiales; family Verrucomicrobiaceae; genus JACKQF01. The sequence goes on from CAZCAL010000118.1 coordinate 4,170, forward strand.
ATTCTTTAAAGCCAGCCTTGCCAGCCTCAATGTCTGCGCCGATGCCAGCGTCCCAGGAGGAGTAGCGCTGCTTCACAAAGCCATCTAGCTTTCCATCCGCACGGATCGCTGCAGCGATCTTCAGACCACGCGCAAAGGCATCCATTCCACCGATGTGTGCATAGAAAAGATCCATCGGCTCAAAACTTTCGCGGCGCACCTTCGCATCAAAATTAACACCACCAGTCTTCAAGCCACCATACTTCAGCATCGACAGCATGCACTGCGTGGTCATGTAAATGTCCGTCGGGAACTGGTCCGTATCCCAACCAAGGAGCAAATCGCCCGTGTTGGCATCCATGCTGCCAAGCGCGTCGGCTGCACCTGCGACCTCCATTTCATGCTGCATCGTGTGACCAGCAAGAGTGGCATGATTGGTCTCAAGGTTGAGCTTGAAGTGCTCCAGCAGGCCATATTCACGGAGGAAATTGAGGCAGGCCGCTGCATCAGAGTCATACTGATGCTTTGTTGGTTCTTTCGGCTTCGGCTCAATGTAAAACTGGCCCTTGAAGCCAATCTCTTTCTTGTAGTCCACAGCCATGTGCAGAAACTTCGCCAAGTGGTCGAGTTCGCGCTTCATGTCGGTGTTCCAGAGGGTTGAATACCCTTCACGTCCACCCCAGAAGGTGTAGCCTTCGCCACCAAGTTCGTGCGTGACTTCCATCGCTTTTTTCACCTGGGCCGCAGCAAAGGCAAAGACATCTGCATTACAGCTTGTCGCCGCACCGTGCATGAAGCGTGGATGCACAAAGAGCTGCGCAGTGCCCCAGAGTAGCTTCAGGCCGGTGGTATCCTGACCTTGCTTCAGCAGCTTGGCGATCTCGTCCAGCCAGGCATTGGACTCTTTCAGGGTAGCACCGTGCGGGGCGACATCGCGATCATGAAAAGCGTAAAAGGGTGTGCCCAACTTCTCACAAAACTCAAAAAACACTGGGACGCGAGCACGCGCCTGATCCATGCCGGAGAGCCCATCATCCCAGGGGCGTACTGCCGTCGGGCTGCCAAACATATCAGCACCTGCACCACACATCGTGTGCCAATAGACGGTGGAGAAGCGCAGGTGCTCCTTCATCGTTTTCCCTTCTACCACCTCATCCGCGTTGTAATACTGGAACGCCAGAGGATTGTCCGACTGCGGACCTTCAAACTTGATCTTCGTAACGTCGGGAAAGGCAGCTTTGCTCATGCGATGAAATGGAGGGTTGGATAATTGGATTGACTCCGCAGATTCGGAGCCACACAGCGAGCTAAATAGACGAGAAGCGTCCTCGGTGCAAGCGCGTGAATGCCGTTGACGACCGCCCGGATCGTGGCCAGATGAGGGCTTGACCATGGCCCGAACTCAAAAAGTCCCCACCGCTGAATTTAACCCCGGTTACGGCTGCTTCATCATGATGGCCGCCATCCTAATCTTTGGCGGCATCATCTCGTGGAGTGCCTACACTTTGTATGAGCAAAACCGCCTGCTTGACACCATCACCGTGGACCAACCCAATACCTGGCCGACCACAGCCACCATCGACACAGCAGACCTGAAAACCCGCCTCAGCGATTTCGGCAAAGCTGCCCTGGAGAATCGCGACGCCGTCCTCACGCTCAACATTGATGAGATCAACGCATTGATCGCCATCGCTCCAGACACCGGGTTTGGCAGCTATGAAAAGCTGGTCAGGGTGAAATCAGCCGATCCCGCGCACAAGGCTCTCATCGCCGATGTCGCGCTACCGATAAAGCGTCTCAAATTTTGGGAACCACCCCGTTACCTGAATGGAGAAGCCGTTTATACCATCGACATCATCAAAGCCGAAGGTCCTGACGCCAAGCTCACTGGACTCACCGTTCCCGGCAAAGAGGTGCCTGAAGGCGTCGTGGATAACATGCAAATCTGGCCGTGGGTCGCCCCCTACCGGAAGCTCGATTCTTTAGCCCCAACCCTCCGCGCCATTCAGCACATTGAGGTTACTCCAGACGGTCTTCTTCTTCGCACCATTGCCCCCACCAAGTGAATCAATCTGACGCCACCACCAATCCCTGGACCACCCTGTCCACCAGAATCGCCTACGACAACCCGTGGATTCGTGTCCGCGAAGACCAAGTGCTGAATCCGGCAGGAGGCCCCGGCATCTACGGCGTTGTCGAATACAAAAACCGCGCGGTGGGCGTCATCCCGATCGACGACGAAGGCCATACTTGGCTCGTCGGTCAGTATCGTTACACCCAAGACTTGTATGAGTGGGAGATCCCTGAAGGCGGCTGTCCAGAGGGTGAGGATCTCGTGGACTGCGCCAAGCGCGAACTACTCGAAGAGACCGGTCTGATTGCAGAACACTGCGAGCCCATCCTCAGTGGCATCCAGCTATCCAATTCCGTCTCCAACGAGAAAGCCTATCTCTTCGTTGCTCGAGGCATCACGCAGGCGGAGGCAAACCCAGAGGATACGGAAAAACTCCAGGTGCGCAGACTCCCTCTCGCTGAAGCCATCACCATGGCCATGGATGGACGCATTCGCGATGGCATGAGCGTCATGGCTTTGCTGAAACTCGCCGCGTCTTAACCTATGCAAGCCCTCACCCTCTCATCTGCCCAGTCATTTGATTGGATCACCCTTCCAGAGGCACCCTCTCCTGGTCTAGGCGAAGCTCTCGTTGCGATCAAAGCCATCGGCATCTGCGGCACCGACTTCAGCGGTTACCTGGGCAAGATGCCCTTCATCCAGTTCCCTCGAATCCTCGGACATGAACTCGGCGTCGAGATCCTCGCCGTCGGCCCTGAGGTGAGGCATCTCAATCCTGGTGACCGCTGTAGCGTCGAGCCGTATCTGAACTGCGGCCACTGCCATGCCTGCACCCAAGGTCGCACCAACTGTTGCGAGACCCTGCAGGTTCTCGGCGTCCACACGGATGGCGGGATGAGGGAACGAATGATTCTCCCAGCTAATAAACTGCACGCTCACCCTCGGCTTAGTTTTGAGCAACTCGCCCTTGTCGAAACACTGGGCATCGGTTGCCACGCGGTAAATCGATCACAGCTCACTAAAGAGGAAGATGTCCTCATCATTGGCGCTGGCCCCATCGGACTCACCGTCTTGGAATTCGCCAAGCTCATCAGTTCTCACATTACCGTCTTGGAACTAAACCCAAGCCGACGTGAATTCGTCCAACGGCACTACCCTGGCGTCACCGTGACCGATCATGTGGACCCAGCGCTCCAAGCACAGGTGGTCTTTGACGCGACGGGAAATACCCAATCGATGGCGCAGGCAATCCATCAAGCACGTTTCACCGGACGCGTCGTCTATGTCGGCATTACCAAGGAACCAGTGGCTCTTGATGATCCGCTCTTCCATCGTCGGGAACTCACCCTGATTGCCAGCCGCAACGCGCAATCACCCGATTTCCCTCGAATCCTAGACCTCATCGACACGGGAAAAATAGACACCACGCCCTGGATTTCGCATCGCGCTCAGTTCGAAGATCTGCCGAACACCTTCCCCGCGTGGCTCAAGTCGGAGTCTGCCGTGATTAAAGCAGTGGCGATTTTGTAGCCGACCAGTTCGGCTATTTGGCGTTTGGCAGCGTCACATTCAAACAGGTATCGCAGCCTTCCTCACACTTTGGCAGCAACCACTGCTGCGCGGCAATCCACGCAGCAGTAACGCCTAACACGATGAGGAAGGTCTTCATTCTCGCCACCCTCACATTGTCTCATACAGCCGGGCCAGAGCCATCAGCATGTAGGAGGTAACCAGTTCGGGATCGCTCTCCATCCAGCGGCCCGCAGCATCATTGGCCCAGGAGCCATCGCCTTTTTGGATGTTCATGAGTTTCTCAGCAAGATTGACGCGCCAATCGACCAAGGTGCCATCTTTGAGCTTCAAAAAGTCCACCTTGGCCGCAGCCAAGCCTTTCGCCATCGTGTGGTAATAGTAATAGATCCCTTGGGCACCGAGACCTGGGTTTTCGTCCAGCGTGTAGTTCTCCGATAGCCACTTTAAGACGGCCTGCACCCGTGGATCATCTTTGTCGAGACCCGCATACACAAAGCTGAGCAAACCCGCATAGCTGATGCTGCCATACGACCGGAGAGCCGTCCGACCGTCCGCAGTCTTGTATTCGCCGCCGCGTGTCTCACCAGGGCCATAGATGAACCCGCCCGCATCTTTGGGATCCGTGCTGACCCACGATGACTTATTGCTCTCTGGCCGGTTCTGACAGCGCTGGATGAAATCAATCGCAGCCCCAAAGTTTAACTGAGGCTCCTTCTTTCCTGCATCACCCTTGTCAGCAAGCAGCGACTGGGAATAGTACAGCGCCTCTAGAACGAAGTGGGTGTTGGAGATGTCCGCATGGTTGCCCTTTGCATCGCCGTAGCCGATGCCACCGTCGAGTGGATTATCGTTCTTCCCTTTTTCATCCAGATCCATTTGGCGACCCACCAAAAACCGCCGGGCCTTGAGCATCACGTCCTCGTTCTCCGCCTTTGGATTCATGAGTAGCGCCATCAACGCCAAGGCGGTATTGTAATTGGCGCGTGCTTCAACATAGATGCCACCATCAGGCTTCACATTTTTCAGCAGAAAAGCCGCACCTTTTTCCGCAGCAGGCGGCACAGGCCCCTGCATTCCACCACGATTTGGGTCAAGCAAGAGACAACCCACTGCCAGCCCCGTAAAGGCTACAGGTTCCGCCGTTCCCCATTGACCCGTCTCCGCATTTTGTTTGGCTGCAAGCCAAACGAGACCGCGTTTATAGGCAAGCTGGATCTCTTGTTTTAGGGATGCATGGCGGTCTGCCACCGTCGCTGATTGTGCGTAACTGCGGGGACTGCACGCCATCACGGCGAGAAGCGTCAACAAAATTGGTTTCAGGGTTTTCATGGTTTTTTCGGTTGGGGATTGGGGGTGACGATCAGTGTTACAGGAGTACCTTCAGGTGGGATGTTCGCTGGCAGGGTGATCCACAGCTCGTCACGGTCATTTCCGGCCGCAATGGAGTTTAGTACCGAATTGGGATCAGCCCACAAAGCGATGATTGAACCATCCGAGGAGGCCACAAAACCGCGTTCATCGATCTTTGAACCAGTAAACATCCAAACATCCATGTCTGGAGCAGGTTTACGAATTTCGATGTTTTGCACCCACTGGGAAAAGGCCGTGCGCTTCTTCTTGCCATCGATCTCCCATTCCACATCTAGGTTCACCAAATTGGCCCCAGGATGCACAGGCGTCACTTTTGGGAATAGTGCCAATTGAGCGCCCGCAGGTGCCTTTGCATACACGCCCTCCGTTCCTGGTTCATAATTCGCCAGCAACAGTGCAACCTGGATTCTTAGTGGGTCCAGCGACGTCTTCAGCACACTCTCGTGGGTCTTGCCCGTCTCATGCACTAGCATGTATTCCACTGGAGACTGCACTAGATTCACCACCGTCGGAATTCGCACTTCGCGAGTCGCTCCATCAATGATGATCCCACCCAAATCATACTTCCCTGGAGCCACCTCTTTGATGCTCTTCTTGATAGCTTCCATCCTCGCGGCTGGATCTTTTTCCGGCGCAACTTCTTGCCCCGAGAGATGCGTACCTCCGCAGAGAATGGCAATGCAAGCGAAGGCGCTCCAGTGAATGTGGGAACGAGTTCGGAGTGGTGTGTGTGTATTCAAATGAAGCTGCGAGTAATTAGGTTGTGCCATCATACTTAAAATATTCAGTTTCGCCAATGAATGGACTTAAACATCTATCCCTTTGGACATATTTCGACCATTTCCCACCAAATGAGAGGTTGCCAGCGCGTCTCGGCGTGATTCAGTGGCCTTCTGATGGATGAAACCACACCGCCAGCCGAGCATACATTGCCCCTCACCTGCCAAGTTACACCGTGGTATTATCGCCGGATGGCGATGATCACCACTGTCTTGGTCGGCATGGGTTGCTATTTCCTTTACGATGGCAAGTGGGGCTATCCAAAGACAAACGCCATCGCCGATCAAAAAACTTGGTTTGAAAAAGAGGTCCAAGGTAGCTTTGAGGAGGCCCAAAAGGGAGGCACGCTAAATGCATGGATGGAGGATGCCCGTGCCAAAGGCTGGCCAACCGGCACCGATGGCGAGCCGCCGAAATGGATCTCCTATGCGACCCCCCGCAATCTTCCGGAAGACCCGAAACGCTATACCCCAGAGGAAATCGAAGGTCAGTTCTGGTGGGGGTATGGCACCCTAGGAATGGCCGCAGTGGCCGCTATCGTTTTCCTTCTCAACTTCCGCAAAAAGTTGCGCCTGGATTCAGATCACTTTGTCGCTGACACGGGTGCGGTGGTTCGATTTACCGACATTTTTAAAGTGGATAAGCGCAAGTGGGATGACAAAGGCCTCGCCTACGCCTTTTATCGCCAAGATGGCGGCGGGCCGGAGCGCAAAGCTGTCATTGATGACCTCAAATATCATCAAGCTTTCAAGATCCTCGATAGCATTCTGGCCAACTTCAAAGGTGAGTTGATTGAAAAGGTGGCAGATGCTGAAGAAGACGCAGAAGAGCACTCCTCAGACTCCGCCGCGTCCTGACGCAACCACCCAATGACCGCCACTATGACTCACCGAATCCTCGCGCCCTTCGCTGCCGGAATTGCACTCTTGGCAACAGATTTGTCGGCCGCCGACAGCCTCACCCCCTGGCTGCGCGCCACCAGCTTCCGTCCTGATGCGGAACTCCAACAAAAGCTCCAATCCCTTCCCGTCGAAGAAGGCAGCAAACGTTGGCAATTCTCCCGCATCGAGCGTGGTCGAGGCGATCTCGTTCTCCAATCCGGCGGGCTTGTTGTCACGAAGCTTCCTGCGGTCGAAGGCCATGTCTTGAACTCCCGCGAGCTACTCGCGCACCTGAGGATCCATCTCGCAGAGCTTGGAGAGCCTAGCCAAGCTCAATTTTCTCTAGTCAATGAGACCGACAAAGCGGTCTGGGAGACATCCAACCCAGTGGGAGTTTTACTCAAATTGACCGCTGCAGGATTACCTGAAATTCGGTGCGCGCTGACGGAGGTCACGCCAGAGCGTTGGACGCTGTCTTTACTCACCCAAGAAGGGCCAGCCCGTGTGGACGGCCTAGCAGGCAACGTTCAGTTCACCGTTTCACCTGCCAGCCCCATGGATGGCTGCATCATCGAAGTACGGGCAACTCTTCGGTCCACCGCAGCACCAACACGTGAAGACGAACAAAAACTGGCTGATGCTGCTCAAGCAGTTTGGACTCGTCTCAGCGATAGGCTCAGTCAGTTCGTCGAAGGAAACAATGGTGCATGCATTGCCGAATTGATTGGCTCCAATAGCCGCATGGTGCCGTGGGAACTGGTGGCGAAAGCTTTTCAT
>CAZCAL010000119.1:0-3582 GCA_964496625.1 uncultured Verrucomicrobiaceae bacterium
TAAACGGCGGACCCGCAGGTGATCTTTTCCTTCGTGTGAGGCACGCGGCGCACCCCGACTTTTCATCCAGGGATGCAGACATCTTTCATGATTTGGACATCGCTCCATGGGAGGCTGTGCTGGGCGCAGAAGTGGTGGTGCCCACACTTGACGGTGCGATCAAACTGCGAATCCCTCCTGACACCGAGAATGACCAATCGCTCCGAGTCCGCAATCGCGGCCTCCCGAAAGGAAAAACAGGGGAACGCGGGGACTTTTTGGTTCGCATCCACATCGTCATGCCAAAGCAAATCGGCGATGTCGAACGCAGTTTGTGGGAGCAACTGCGACAAACCTCCAGCTTCAATCCCCGTAAAGCGCCAAAGCTATGAGCACAGATTCAAAAGAAACCTTGCCCGCATTTGAGGATGAACCGCGCTACTCGTTAGAAGTGCTGGCGGAAATGACTGGCCTTGGGATTCAAACCTTGGTCCACTACCAGGAAGAGGGTTTCATCAAATCGGTATCCGATGCATTTGGCCAGGATGATCTTCGCACCGTGCGACGACTCGAAGTGCTCAGGGAAAGCTGCGGAGTCAATAATCACGGCCTAAAATTGCTCCACCACCTCATTCAAGAGGTGGAGCGTCTCAAGTCCGAACTTCAATCCCTGAAATGAAGTGACCGAAGCGGACTACTGCTGTGAATTGCCAGCTTTGTCGTCCGTTTTCGCAGTCGTTGGTGACTTCCCGAGCAGTTCAATATGATCGCGCAGAATATTGAGGGTCTCCAATTTCACAGGCTCGATGCCATAAGGGAAAACTGAAGCGTCTGTGGCTGGACCATCTTCGTCTGTCTTGCTGGCCACCCTCATGCCAGTGCTCTGTTCGCGGGTAAAATCCGATTCGATAACGAGTTCAGGACTGTCTACATTGTCGAGCGTCAGGTGGTAGGTTTTGAAACCTTTGTCACCAATCTTGGCAGCAACATCAGCCATGCGCTTGGCGCGATCTTCGTCCTGCTTCTGGCGGCGGGCCTCAGCTTCATCGCGGTCCTTGAGGCGGCTGGCAAGGTTCAAAGATACCGTATTACGATCAATACGCGTCTTCAGCCGTGCGGACTCTTCCTCCACATTTTGGAATTCTGGATTGGTCGAGATCCGGCTCTTCAGGCGGGACTGAAGATCAGCGAGCATGAACGGCTCCTTGTGAGAGAATGCAAAGGTCCGTGGTGGGATGGTATCGTACGGCAGCGGGTTTGGTGTGGAGGCCTCGCCAATGTCCAAGACATCGCGGATCGACGGTAGTTGCAAATCTGGAATCACTCCCATGAGTTGTGTGGACCCACCCGCAATGCGGTAGAACTTCTGAATGGTCACCTTCAGGGCACCAGCACGGCTCTTGTCACTGAAGAAGGGCATGTAGCGCTCCACAGGAAGAATCGTCTGCACCGTACCTTTCCCATAGGTTGACTTGTCCCCGACGATCAATGCGCGGCGGTAATCCTGCAGGGCACCGGCAAGAATTTCGCTGGCGGAGGCACTGGTCTTATCTGTGAGCACGATCATTGGGCCGACGTAGGTGGCCTGTTCGTTTTCGCATTCGCGCCAGGTGATGTTACCCTTCCAATCTTTCGCCTGGACGACGGGCCCGGCAGGAACGAAGAGCCCAGTCAACTTGATAGCTTCTTCCAAAGACCCCCCGCCATTGCCACGCAGATCAAGCACAAGGCCATCGATCTTTTCCTTCATCAAGCGACGCAGTAAACGCTCAACATCCACTGTCGTGCTCACTTTACCTTCCTCCATGTCGGCGTAGAAGGAAGAGAGATTGATCCAGCCAACGCGCAATTCTTTACCCATGTCTGGCGGGGTAACGATCAGTTCCGCATTGGCTAGTTTTTCCTTCAGCTCAACCTCAGTGCGGGTGATTGCGATGATGGTGGTGGCATTCGGATCTGCCGCAGGCATTACCTTCAAGCGAACGACAGAGCCGTCCTTGCCGCGAATCATATCCACGATCTTCTGGAGCTTCATGTACTTCACGTCCACGAATTCATCTTCCCCTTGGGCGACGCCCAAGATGCGGTCGTTCAGCCGAAGTTCGCCCTGCTTATCGGCAGGTCCGTTCACAACGATGCCTTGGATTTCAGCCACGTCATCTTTGATGCCTAGCAAAGCGCCGATACCCACCAGAGAGTGCTTCATTTGAATGTTGAAGTTCTCGATTTCGTTCTGGCTCATGTATTCCGTGTGCGGATCAAAGGATGTCGCCAAGGAAGAGAGGAAGTAGTTTACGATGTCTTCCTGATCGTTCTCATTGAGATTGTCCAAAAGGCGCTCGTAATCCTTCAGCACCTTTTCTTTTGCGGTCAGTTTTTTCTCCGGCTCGGCAGCAGGCTTAGCAGCCGCAGTCGTTTCGCCATCCTTAACCTGGGCGGGAGCGTCTGATTTGGCAGGGGCATCAGCCTTGGCTTCTGGTGCTGGAGCAGCGTCTTTCTTCTCTGCAGGGGGAGCATCCTTCTTATCAGCCGCCTTTTGGGCCGCAGCATCCGCTTTTTTCTTCGCATCAGCATCTTTGGCCAATTGCACGAGTTTTTCCTGGAGGAGGTTTTCCTCAAGAATGTCCATCCACAGCTTGTCGGATGCTTCAATATTTGTCGGCCAAGGGGCCTTGTCCCGATTGATCTCAACCGTGTGATCAGATTCAAACTTAAACTCAGTAGACGCCAGGGTGCGGCGGACAAAGTCCACCCGATCACGGACGCGCTGGGAATACACATCGTAAATCTCCAGCGCAGGGCTGATATTTCGCATCAGGATGTGGTCGTCCAACGTGGTGTCGTACTTCGCTTTGAAGGAATCGACATCTTCCTGGGTGAAGAACACATGGCGGAAATCCAGCATATTCAGGTAGTTCGTCAGCAACTCGCCGGAAACCTTGTCATCAAACTCTGCATGAGAGTAATGATGATTTTGAAGCATGTAGGCCACATGCATGGCCACCTGTCCAAAATTCGTCGCCGCAGGGGCTGGTGGAGGGCTACTAAAGGTCACCGCAGCGAATGCGGCTGCCAGAAGGGGCAGGTGGGTTCGAGTCATGGGGGAAAATCTTCTTTGGCTGCTTTTATTGGATACGCGGCGCAAGCCCATATCTAACCCGATATTTTGGTTCTTGGTGGTTGAATTGTCCAACGGTTTCAGACTTGTTTCCATCACAGATGTTCAGCATAGCTTATTTTACCGGCGGAATCGCCCAAACTAACGGTTACCTCCTCAGCCATGACGGGACACACTTCGTGTTCGATGCACCCGAGGGCATGAGCGACTGGCTTAAACGCAGGAACGTGCGAGTAACCGCACTCTTTCTCACTCATCAGCACTTTGACCATGTCACGGACGCTGCCGAGATCCAGCGGGACCACGGGTGCCGCACATTCGCCTTTGCGGCGTACTCGCAAGAACTGACGCTGGAAAAGCTCTATGCCATGTTTACTGGGACCGTGATGGCGATCCCCCCTTTCAGTGTGGATGAGGTCCTCGCCGGCAAGCCTGAAATCGAGGTTGAAGGTGTAAACTGGACCCTGCTGCACATTCCTGGGCAC
>CAZCAL010000119.1:3592-10471 GCA_964496625.1 uncultured Verrucomicrobiaceae bacterium
CCCAGACAGCATGTGCTTCTACCAGCCTGAGGAGGGCATCGTCCTCGGCGGCGATGTACTATTCCTCGATGGGATTGGTCGCACGGATTTCCCAGGGGGCAGCCTCCAAATGCTTCTAGAAGGAATCCAGGCAAAGCTCCTGACACTGCCCGACTCCGTGAAAATCTTCCCTGGACATGGCCCTTCCACGACGATCGGCAGGGAGCGCGAACAAAACCAGATGCTCCAAGAATACTGAACCTGCCGTGCCCGGCGAAACCGTCACCCACCGATCACTAAAAGACGCGGCAGCCCTCTGGGCACTGGACCGTGGCTTTCAGGCCGTCGCCCAGGAAATCCGCATCCCTCGCAGCGGTTATCGAGCAGATGCTGCCGCCTGCCGCACCATCAAAATTCGACGCTCAGACGAGCGGGCCATCCCTTTTCCCTGCCTCACGAGTGTCTTTGAGTGCAAACAAAGTCGCGCAGACTTTTTCAAAGACAGCCATCAAGTCGCTGCATCATTGACCCGTCTGAAGCAACTCCAAGAGCGCAAATCGCGGCTCGATCGTCTCCTCGGCACTCACTACCCGACGCTGAGCCAGGGTGGCGAGCTTTTTCCAGAGTATCCCGCAGCCATTGATCCATCAAGCATAGGCCACAAAGGCTACACCCAGACTCTCCGCCAGATCAGCATTCATCAGCGACGTGTTTTTGAAGGCACCAAGTTTGATAAAGTGCGCCGCTGGGCCGGAGCAGATCTCTTCTATCTGGTGGTTCGCAAAGGAATCCTCGCTGCGCACGAGGCTCCAGAGGGCTGGGGCCTGCTGGAATGGGACGACGTCACCATCGATCCTGCCCATGGCCTGCCTGTGCTCACCCTGATCTGCGAGGCGACTTTGGCCGGGACCACGGAGGACTGCAGACTGGAACTTCAGGCCGCTATTGCCCAATCGTCCTCGCGGCCCTGGCAAAAACTCCGCCGCCAGCAGGCAGATAACGATCCCGCTACACCAGCTTCATCCGACTGAGATCTTGCGTATCGACTAGCCCCACCGGACGCTGGTCCACATCTAGCACCACAAGATCATCCACGCGGTGTTTCTCTAAGGTGGCGATGACCTCAGCAGCGAGCTTCTCCGCGAGAATGGTAACCGGCTTGGCCGTCATGAAGGTCTTCACCGGATGGTCACCGATGTCGCTATCGCTCTGGAAAGCACGGACAAAGTCGCCATGAGTAAAAACCCCCGCCAATCGGCCCTCCTCATCGACCACCACGGCGGCACCACTGCGAGCACGGGTCATGGCCTGGAGAGCCTCACGCACCGGAGTATGCGGTCGCACGACAGCCAATTGAACTCCCTGACGCATGACGTCGCTGACACGCGTCAGCAGTGCCCGCCCCAATGAGCCACCGGGATGCAATCGCGCAAAATCGTCTGCTTGGAAGCCCCTAGCCTCCAACAGAACCATTGCCAGCGCATCGCACAGCACCAGCATGTTAGTCGTGCTGCACGTCGGGGCGAGGTTGAGTGGGCATGCCTCCTTTTCCACCTGCACATCCAGCACCACATCCGCATTGCGCGCCAGAGTGCTCTCCAGCCCACCGGTGACGGCAAGCAAGGTCACATTCATCCGCTTCAAGTGCGGCAAAAGGCTGATCAATTCCCCGGTTTCACCGCTGTAACTTAGCGTTATGACCAGATCCCCTTCATTGACGACGCCGAGATCCCCATGCAATGCGTCGCCAACATTAAGGAGCACGGCCGGTGCACCTGTACTATTTAGAGTTGCTGCAAGTTTGCGCCCGATGTTGCCGCTTTTGCCGACCCCGCAGATCACCAGTTTGCGTCCCGCCGCTAGGCAGGCAAGGAGCCGTTCCACCGCCGCACTGAAATTTCCCCCCACCCGATCTCTCAATCGTTGGAGTTCCACGATTTCGGTCTCGATGACTTGGCGTGCTTTTTCAGGATAATTCATGTGACATACGGGTTCCGCAGGGCAAACTAGCGCCGCTCCGGTCCAGACCGCCCATCGGCGCGGTGCGGGCGCGGACCATACTCAAGCCCGCCACTGCATTCAATGCCGAAAAAGCCCGTCGTCGCATCCTACATCGCTGATTTCCTCAAGCGCGACATGGTGCATGTATTTCGCCAACTCCACGGCCTCCAGGAGGTGGAACCCCACGTGTTCACCCACAATCGCGAGAACGAAGATACCTTTCCCTGGCAAGAGAAGCGTCTGACGATCCTGAAAAAGCCGCGATCCCGGTGGCTGCGGCGGCTGGTGTACAAACAAATTCTTCAGCAGCCATGGCAGATGTACCGCGCCGAACTCCGGCAGTGGATCCTAGACCTGACCCGGCTGGATGCCAAAGTCCTGCATATTTACTTCGGCCACATCGCCCCCCAGTTTATCCCCCTGATGAAGGCATGGCCACATTCAGTCATCGTCTCCTTTCACGGAGCCGATGCCGGGGTGGACATGGATCGCCCAAAGCATCGCGCAGCCATGCAGGAAGTGTATCAACACGCCAGCTGCATCCTTTGCCGCTCCGAAAGCCTGAAGCGCGATCTCATTGAGCTCGGCTGCCCGGAGGAAAAGATCAGAATCTGGCGCACGGGGGTCAAAGTGGATGCCTTCCCAGCGAAGGAGCGTCCAACGCCAACAGACGGTGCGTGGCAAATCATGCAGGCCTGCCGATTCATTGATAAAAAAGGTCTGGATTTGACCTTAGCCGCCTTTGCGACCGTTCGGCAGAAATTTCCCAACGCCCAGTTACTGCTCCTTGGGGACGGACCTTTGCAGGCTGATCTCGCAGCGCAGGCTAAAAGCCTGAATATTGACGACGCAGTTGAATTTGGTGGCTTCCGTCGCCCGACCGATGTGCGCAAGGCCCTCTACGAGTCCCATCTTTTTGTTCATCCCAGTCGGACCACAGCAGACGGGAACCGCGAAGGCATCCCGAATGCCGCCATCGAGGCGATGGCCACCGGAATGCCGGTCATTGGCACGACCCATGGCGGATTTCCAGAGGCGATTGCCGATGGAGATAGTGGACTATTAGTGCCTGAAAATGACGCCCCCGCCCTTGCCGCAGCCATGCTGCGGGTGCTGGAGGATCATGACCTGCGCCAGCAACTCAGCGCAGGGGGTAGACGTGCCGTTGAGGAGAAGTTTGACGTGTCCGTTCAGGTCAGTCTGCTGGAAGATTGCTACAAAAGCTTGATGTCTCCCCCCTACCTGGAGCAATAATAAACTCCAATCCACCGCAGTTCGTCCAACCCGTTCATGCACACCACCTCGACAGGTTCCCATCGCGCGTTCATGGTCATCACCGTGACGCTAATGGTTGCGATCATCTCCGGGCTGGTCGTAGGCTGGCGTGACTACTCAGGGAAAATCGACTACCGCCAAAATTTGCTGCGGATTGATCAGGAATTGCAGGTCGCTGGTGCCGATCTCAGTTCAGGCGCGCAGACTCCCCCCGACAATGCGTTGCCGATCTCCATTGGCTACGAATTGCCCTCCTCTCAAACCTCAGCATCGGTCCCTACCCAGGGCAACATCCTGCCACTTCCCCTTGAGGACACCTCACCCGCCCTCATGCAGGCAGAAAACTTGATGGCAACCTATTGGCGAACAACGGATTGGCGTGACCGCGTCATGCTGGTGCATGCCCCTGATTTGGTCCAGCCATTGATGGAGGACTTCTACGAGAACCAGGGCGGCACTGACCCCGTCCACGGGACCTTAACCAGTAGGGGCCATTACCGCATCAACGGTGTCGAGGTCATCGTTTATCACTACACCAGCAACCGCCCCGCTGGGCTTGAATTTGCACTGCGAAAGCAAGCCGATGGACGCTACCTCCTCGACTGGGAATCCTATGTTGGATATTCAGAAATCGCGTGGCAGAAATTGATGGAAAACCGGCCAACCGCGCCAAAAAAAATCCTCGCCTACTGCAAAGTGGACGACTATTACAACTTCGAGTTTGCAGATGCCCAGCGCTATCTTTCCATCAGGTTAGGGTCCCCAGATGGCGATCAACAAATCCACGGGTACTGCGAAAGAGGATCGGAAATAGCGAAGTTCTTTGAGAGCCAACTCGCTCAGCAAGAGGGTCCACCCGGCTACACTTTGAGCATTTCCTACCCTGGCAATGCCCAAAGCAGCCAGTGCGTAATCATTCAAAAAATCATCGCACAACGCTGGATCACCCTCCCTTGACAAGATCAGTGGATTCCCCTGCATTCGATGTGCAAAAGGCACACTTGGCAAAGAGTTAGCAAGCATCCACCCTCACTCCTCCATGCGTGCGCTCATCGCGATTGATAAATTTAAAGGTAGCCTCACCGCCACTGCGGTGGCCAAGGCAATCCAGCAGGCGCTTCTTCGGGCTGATCCATCCTGGCAGTGCGACCTCTGTCCGATTGCCGATGGCGGAGAAGGCACGGCAGACGCCATCGTTACCGCGTTGAATGGCCGTTGGGTCACCGCAGAAGTGCTTGACCCTCTAGGACGCCCCTTGAAAGCACGCTATGGGATTGTAAAACACGCAGGCGAATCTCAGGCCATCGTGGAAATGAGTGCAGCCTCTGGGCTCGCGCTCGTAAACGATCTGCCCGCAGATCCTCTTCGTGCCAGCACCTTTGGCACTGGAGAACTCCTGCGCCATGCCGCTGCGCAAGGAGTCCAACAAATCCTCATCGGCATCGGCGGCAGCGCCACCAATGATGGCGGCCTGGGAATGGCGCAGGCACTAGGGTGGGAGGGATTGGGGGCCAATAGTGAACCCATCCCCGACTTGCCGGAGAAGACGGAATGCGTGATTTACCTCCGACCACCGGCCTCAATGGATTTACCGCCCATCACGGTGGCCTGCGATGTCACCAATCCCTTACTCGGCCCGATCGGAGCCTCCGCCGTCTATGGTCCGCAAAAAGGTGTCACCGACATCCCCTTTTTTGAAAACCGCCTCCGCCACATCGCAGACCTAGCCATCCCACACGCAGCGGAAGATTTTCGCGATGTGCCCGGAGCTGGAGCAGCAGGCGGGCTGGGTTTTGGACTGATGGCCTTCGCAGGCGGCAAGCTTGCCAGCGGGTTTCAGATCATCGCAGATCTCATTGATCTCCATGAACGTATCGCCGCAGCGGACCTCGTCATCACAGGTGAAGGAAGGCTCGACTCACAGACACTGCATGGAAAAGGTCCGCATGGAGTGGCTCTACTCGCCCGCGAATTGGGCAAACCAGTGGTCGCCATTGCGGGTGGGATCGAAGATCAGGCGTCTCTCGCACCTCACTTTGACCTTCTACTTGCAACGAAACCTGCCGAGATGCCACTGGAGGAAGCAATCCGAGCGGGAACGCGGCTGATAGAAGAAACAGTTGAGGACAACGCAGCGCGCTTTATGGAATTGGCGCAAACCCGTCGCTAAACACCGCGCCATCACCCCCATCTTTATCAAATATGTCAGTCAAAGCCGTCTTACTCTTCGCCGGACAAGGTGCTCAAAAAGTTGGCATGGGCCAGGATCTGGCCGCTGCGTATCCCATCGCACGTCAACTCTTTGATCGCGCCGATGCAATGCTGGGGATACCACTTTCCCAAACCATGATGGACGGACCGATGGAGGAACTCACCAAAACTAGCCGTTGCCAACCCGCCCTGTATACCCACGGGCTGGCGCTTCTAGAAGTCCTCAAATCAAAGATCCCAGGGCTCGAAATTGCCGCCACTGCGGGTTTATCTCTGGGCGAATTCACTGCTCACGCTGCCGCCGGAACTTTTGATTTCGAAACGGGACTAAACCTCGTCTTCCAACGTGGCACCTTCATGGAAGAGGCCTGTGAGGCCACAAGCGGTGCCATGGTAGCCATGATCGGTGGGGATGAAGCCGCTATCCGTGCGCTCGCAGCAGAATGTGATGTGGATGTCGCCAATCTCAACGCACCTGGCCAAATTGTGCTTTCTGGTTCCGTGTCAGGCATCGAAGCCGCAGCAGCCAAGTCGAAAGATGCCGGAATTAAGCGCGCCATCATGCTACCCGTCGCAGGAGCCTACCACTCCCGCCTCATGGTCAGTGCTCAGGAGAAGCTCGCCGCAGTGCTCGCCACCGCAGCCATTCAAAGTCCATCCTGCCCCGTGGTTTGCAATTTTGAAGCCAACGTCGTTTCGGAACCCGCAGACATTCGTTCCACTCTGACCAGCCAAGTGACAGGCTCCGTGCGTTGGGTAGAAAGCATGCAATCTCTGCGCGACCAGGGTCACGAACTCTTCATTGAACTTGGCCCAGACGCAACATTGGCTGGATTGATGGGGAAAATCGACAAGTCCGCCCGAGTCGTCAGCATCAAAGACACCACAACTCTCGACGCCGCGCTGACCCAATTGGGGCAGTAACCCCACCATTGCTAGAGACAGGCGATTCTGCGCACAGACCTCCGAGTCCACAGCACAGCGAGGTTTCCCCTTTCTACTTTCCGAAATTCTGCTTTCTTCCCCCATGACTGAAAGCCTCCAGAATCTCTTCAGCCCTCTGAACACCTTCGTCATGGGCTTCCTCCTTGGTTGCATATTCCTTGCCCTCGCTCTGTGGTCGCATTGGAAGACGAAGCGCGAATTCAAACGTTATCGCAGTCACCTCAGCGATAAGCTTGAGCTAGACTCCCGCCAGATCCAGGACCTCAACAAAGAACGCGCCAGACTCGCCCAAGAAAGCGAGCACCTCCGTCTGCAGATCGCCCGACTCAACGAGCGCCCTGACAACAAGCTCCAGCGTGATCTCGAGATCATGGCACGCGCAGAGAAGCAGATGATGATCAATGCGCCCGGCTTTGCTCCTGCCTGGGAAATGGCCAAAAGCCAAGCCGTAACCCAGCTCGAAAGCGA
>CAZCAL010000119.1:10481-11526 GCA_964496625.1 uncultured Verrucomicrobiaceae bacterium
GCGAAGAAAAAGGCATGTCCTTTCCACAGCGAATCTTCCGCAAGCTTTTAGGCTCCGGGAGTGGTGGCAATGGTCAGCAAACGCTCCAGGAAAACGGAACCGCTACCGCGACAGCCAGCACCGAGAGCAGCACCGCTGGAAGCATGTAACCTAATTCCGGAAACTGAATCCAAACGAAAACGGGCTCTGACCAGTGAAAGGTCAGAGCCCGTTTTGCAGAAAGAGATCAGGTGGGTTTACGAGCGACCGAGATAGGTGCCGTCTTCAGTCTTCACGTTGATCTTTTCACCAGGACCAATGAAGAGTGGAACCTGAACGATCAGGCCTGTCTCCGTCACAGCAGCTTTATAGACGTTGTTTGCGGAATCGCCTTTTACGCCTTCGGGAGCGTCAGTGATCGTCATTGAGATCGAAGGAGGAAGTTCAATGCCAGCCACGGTGCCGTCGGTGAAAACGATGATGTATTTCGCACCTTCGATCAGATACTTCTTCACGGCTTCCACTTTGCCTTCGTCAAGCAGGACGTCTTCAAACGTTTCGGGATGAATGAAGTGGTAACCATCGCTATCGATGTAGCTAAATTCGTGTGCATCACGCTCAAGATTCACGCCGTCCAGGGACTCGTTAGAGGTGAGGCGGAGGTTGTGAACGCGGCCAGTCGTGATGCTCTTGATGGACATCTGCACGTAGGAGGCCATGCGGGGCGGAGTCTTGTGCTCCATGTCCGTGATGACACAGACGTCGTTATTGTGGCGGACAGCTTGTCCGCGGCGGAGGTTAATTACAGGTGTTGATGCCATAAGCCGGGTCCATTTAGGCATGATCAGGTCAATTGCAAGAAGACAAATCGCCTCAATGCCCTCCACAAGGCGATCTGTTTGGGTTGCACCATCACTTTTCAGCGCGTAATCACCATACAAATACTATCATGTGGCGCTTCACCCTCTTTGGATTTCCCGTCGGCATTCAGTGGATGTTCTGGCTCAACACAGCCCTCCTGGGTGGCGCATTGAGCGCAGATGGACCGAGAGAGATCCAAGGCGTC
>CAZCAL010000120.1:0-11521 GCA_964496625.1 uncultured Verrucomicrobiaceae bacterium
GGGTGGGGTGTAATAGGTGTAGTATGAGGTATAGTACTGGTATTGGGTGTCGCTGCGCACATCGACGTTGTTCAGCACGACGCCCAAGACGTTCCCGCCGACGTTTTCGACTGCCTGCTTCACTCGCATCAGCATTTGGCGTGGCAGCTTGCGGTGCTGCACGACGATGATGGTCATGTCTGCTTCATTCGCGAGCACGGACGCATCGCTGACACCGAGGATTGGTGGAGAATCAATGAGGACGAGGTCAAACCGGCTCTTCACGTCTTCGATCAGATCGGACATGCGCTGGGAATTTAGAATACCCGCGCTATCAGCAGGGAGGAGTCCGCTGGGAAGGAAGTACAAGTTGTCCACGGGTGTCTGCACAACGACCTCTTCCAGGGGTACATCTGTAGTCAGGTAATTCGTGAGACCCACTGCGTTGCTAACGTCGAAGAGCGTATGCATCCGCGGGCGACGCAAATCACCATCGATCAGCAAAACATTGTAGCCACCTTGGGCACAGACAAAGGCCAGGTTCACCAAGGTGGTGGACTTCCCTTCCCCCGCGCCACCGCTGACGACGGTCAGGCAGTTTGCCTCTGGATTGCGTCGGTTAAATTCAATATTCGTTCGGAGGATGCGATAGGCCTCCGCATCGGGATTGAATCCGCTGGTGCGATGAAGGACCCCGACGTTTTGCGGGATCACTGCCAGGACCGGCACGCCGAGGAAGCGTTCCACATCGTCCATGCTTTTGACAGTAGTATCCAGATACTCGAGTCCGAAGGCGAGACCAACGCCGAAGAAGAGTCCCAGAATGCCTCCCAGAGCAAGATTGAGCGGGACATTTGGCTTTGCGGGGCGGAGCTCCTGCTCAGCACGCGCAAAAATGGTGCCTGGGGATTTCACCATATCGAGGTCCGCCTTTTCTTCGGAGTACCGACGTTTTTGATCGAGTAAAACGCCCTCGATTTGCTCGACGTCCGCTTTTGCCGTTACATACTCGTCGTTCGCGGATTGGCGATCCAGCGCATCGGATTTGGAGCTGTCCGAGTAGAGCTCCAGCTCCTTCTTAGCGCTTTGCAAAACTTCAATTTGGCTCTTCAGCCCCGATAGATAGTCTTTACCGCGCGCGAGTATTTGTTCTTTGCCAGTGAGGATCTGGGAATCCAAACCCAGGATATTAGGATGCTTCGCCCCAAGACCTTGCTGGAGCAATCCCTGCCGCTCCAAGATGGCTTCCTGAATTTTCTGCGCGGCACTATAAAGCATGGGATCTTCCACCTGCATTGCAGCTGCACGCTGGACCAATTCATCCGGCGTCATTTTCTCCATTTGCTCCACTTTGGCCTGTGCTTTTTGTATTTCCAGATTGGTGCGCAGCATCTCTTGCTCGCGACTGGCTTGCATCATGCCGTCAGTAGTCGGTTGCTGGAACCCGGGCATGCTGGCCATTCCAGTCGAACCAAAGGTCCCTTCCCCCACGATCCCGGCTTTCCGTTTTGCAGCGTACATCTTCGCACGCGCCTCAATGCGACGCTGCTCGTGGTCAGCGATTTGTTTTTCGAGCCCAGTGAGAGCCTGCGATTTTTTCTCCCTCTCCACCTCGATACGTTTTTTCATGTATCCTTCAGCGACGGCGTTGGCGACCTCTGCAGCCAACTTTGGATCTGGGTCGTAAAATTCGATTTCCACGATGTCTGATCGCGGACTTGATTGGGTATCCAGGTTCGCGCGAAGTTTGGCGAGTGCCATTTGGCGGCTTGGCAATTCCCATTTGTCCATCAGACTCAATTGATCGACGATGGGATAGAGAGTTTCTGGCTTGGTGATCGTCTCGATTTCCGTCTTCATCCACGCCTCCAGCATAGGGACGTTGTCGGTGTGCCCCTGAAAGACATCGATCGATTTTGCGATGCGCTCGATGCGCATGTCCACCTTGCCGCGGTATTTACGCGGCATGATATATGTCAAAATAGCCGCAAAAGCAAAAAGCAGCATGAATGACATCAATATCATCAACCAACGGTTGCGAATCACCTGCCAAGAATCCAGGGCATGGCGCTGGAGGTCCATTCCATTGTCGTTCATAGTATAAATTTACTGAATATTAGGAATACTAAACCTATTTGTCCAGTACTAAAAATGCGAGAAACCGTTCTCCACAGTTTCCCGCACTAGATTGATTCCGTACCCCGGGCATCCCCAACGAATGCCCAACGCCATCAAACGCCGATGGGGGAGGATTCACGTTTTCAATTAGAAGGACGCATTCACGCCCAGAGACACTCGATTGCGGTCGAAGTCTCTGAGGGAGTCATCCGATTGCAGAAGGGTGTATGAGTATTGGGCGTTGAGGCTGACGTTTGACCAAAGAAGGTAATTCAGGCCAGCGGAAAGGAGGATGGAGTTTTCGGTGACGTCATCCACAGTGCCGCTACCATCAAACTGACTGTAAACGTAGGATGCTCCACCGTTGACAGAGAGACGCTTATCAAATTGGTGATCAGCATTCAAACCACTGCGCATGGAATAACGGCTGTCGTATGGTCCGAGTTCGCTCCCGTCGAATCCGAGGGAATTGAACCAGCGGACGCGGGTCTTTTCGGTGACGTTGTAATCCAAAGAGGCCTCTGCGTAAGGGGCGGTCTTTTCAGTGCGATCTGAACTGAAGAATTCGGCACCGCCACGGACGGAAGCAGATAGAAGCTCGCTCCAAGCATGGTCCACACCTGCCAAGACGAAGTGGGAGACGGAATCAACATCGTCGCGGTTGTCATAGTTGGCCATGCGGAAGCGGTATTCTCCGATCAACTTTGTGCGGGGAGTCAGTGCGTAAGCGAACTGTTGGGCGATCAGATGAGAGAGGCGATCTTCCATATCCCCGATGCGACCGTCCTCGTACTTGATCGCGTCAACGGTGTAGGAGGTCGTGGTCGTGAAGCGGCGAGACCAAGCGTAGCTAAGGTTGAAATTCTCATATCCGTAGAAATATTGGCCATTCCAAAGGGTTGTCGAAGCACCCATGGCGTAGTTGGGCTCCACCTCATAAGTCAGATACATGTTGTTACTGATCGACATGCGCTCTGAGATTTGGTGCGCAATGTTGAAAGAGACCCGTGCATTGTAGAACGTGTCTTCAGCGCGAGGGGCGTCATCGAGATAGCGGAGGACGCCAAAATCAGCCCCCATACTCCAGGGAGTACGTTTGTCTGCATCGGTGTAGGTGGCACCGACGGCACCTTGGACGAAGTAGGACTTAATGTCCGTCAGGACGTCACTG
The DNA here is from genome assembly GCA_964496625.1 of uncultured Verrucomicrobiaceae bacterium. Lineage (GTDB taxonomy): Bacteria > Verrucomicrobiota > Verrucomicrobiia > Verrucomicrobiales > Verrucomicrobiaceae > JACKQF01. Next base: position 3,269 of record CAZCAL010000120.1, read on the forward strand.
TTCCCAGCCGCTTTATAGTTGAGAGCATCGTAACCACCGCTCACTCCCACGGAGTAGGTGAGAGGTTGATCGGCACCAAAATCGGCACCGTTTTGGATTGCTAAAAGACCTTGGGCGGACGCGCTGCCAATTGACATTAGGGCAGAAATTGCCATCAAGGAGAGGAAACGGGTGGAGCGCATAGCAGGAGAAGATGGGGGTTACACAGGACGAGGTGCTTGATCCAAACAATCAGGGGCAGGTGCAAGAAGGCGAAGTCGGAACGTGCGTGGTTCGACGGACAATTTTAGAGCCGGATCGTCCATGACTGCCGCCGGTCGATGGTTTTTCGTCGTCTTCGCTTTCGGTTAGACCACCAAAACCGACCGCTGCAGGCTGCACCAAATACACACCACGGATGTCCCGAGGGCCAACATAAGAGAAGGTCTCGCCGCTCTCCTGCGGAGGGACGACAGGGGCGACCGGCTGAACAGAGATGCCAGCTTTCCCACCACTTTTTTCAGAACCAGTCGCAGCAGCAGTCACGGGCGCTGCCGCCGGGGCAGAAACACCAGCGCACTCCGTGATAACCGCTGACATTTTCGGGGCAACCGCAATCGCGGTCTGCACGATTTGTTGGATAAGCCCCTCGTCTGCATGAGCTGCGTCAATTGCGGTCTTCACAATCTCACAGGCGCAGGTCTCATTGATAACCAGTGCATCTTCCACAACCATAAGGGTTTTACCCGGGTCCTTCGCAATGGCAGTTCTCACGTCAACAGCGATGTCGTCACATGTTGACGGGCCCGCAAAGGTTTGTCCCATTGAGAGCAACGCTAGAGAACTAGCGAGGTGGATTGTTTGATTTCGAAGCGAAAAAAGGAGCTTCTTCATAGCAGGTCTGATTTTGGGTTCTGGTAACAGAGCGGGTAGTGGGAATCGAACCCACGTGACCAGCTTGGAAGGCTGGAGCTTTACCATTAAGCTATACCCGCGATGATGACTATATTAACACGGAAGAACCTAGACCTGCAAGATATTTTTCAGAATCAAAACAAAATAGTCTAAATTTCACAATCTTAGACAATCACTAAAATTGGATATTTGCGACCCCTTGCCCATCCTCTGAGCCTTGAAATTAGCATCTCCCAAAGCCTGTGCAAGCTTTTGAAATTCGATCCTGAAACTACTTTTTACACTATTCAGTAAATCTACAATTTTTAATTCTTTCCAGAATAAAGAGCGCTGATTTCGGGTACACTCGACTTCCAAGCTCTCCAAAACATCGCGCAGTGATGTCTTGAGGATGTGGATGAACTCGAAGAGGAGCGAATACTAAACCGTGCCGATTCCTGAAACCCATCCTTAGCTGACCCCAACGAACACTGCGAGAGCCCCTCCCAGTGGAATCGCCTCCACAATAACGCTAACTCTACCGTTTGCGTCGGGTCAGTAAACGATGATGCCCCCGCGAATTCAGACGATCCAACGATCCAACGCCTCCCAACGCCTACCCACAGATCGCTAACTGAGTACGACATTCTCAAGGCTCTCAAATCACAGCCCCACGAAAAGTTAACCCGAATGCCGCCTTCAACGAACAAAGCCGGGTCAATTGACCCGGCTTTGCATTTGGGATGATCGATACCCCCAAGGTCGGAAATCCCCTACTTCTTGGCACTCCCCTTCTTGGTTGTTCCCTTTTTAGTGCTTGGTGCCTTGGCCTTATCTGCCTCACCACCAGCTGTAGCCTCGGGAAACCCTGCTTTGGCGTGGGCGACGATCTCACTGACAGTCTCATCACCAATGCCTTCCACCTTCAGCAAGTCCAAGGGATCCTTGATTGGACGTGCCTTTTTGATCGCGGCGGCCTTGACCTCACCAATACGGGGAAGTGAAGTCAGCGCCTTTTCATCGCCATCGTTAAGGATGCCCATGAGTTTGGTCTTCTGTGACGGCGTCAGTGATGCCACCGCAGCGCTAGCCTTCGCTGAAGGCTTGTCGTCAGTCGTTGGCTTTGATGCCTCTGTCTTGGCCTTTGCTTTTGACTTTGAGGATCCCTTCTTTGTCGGAGCTTCAGCTGCGAAGGATGAAACGGCCACGAGAGCCGCAATAGCAATGGATAGGATGTGCTTCATAGATTTGTGCTTACATGATGAACGTGCACGATTGTGCAATGCGCGGATATTAATAAATATCTACCGCTAGTGTCTAGAGGAATTTTCTTGCTGATTTGGCAAACTGCGTGACACACGACAAAAATACCAGGATTATCGGAGCAACTCAATTTTCATATAATTGAGATAGCCACGCCCGGTTAAGGCAATCGGGATACGCCGCTGCTCTGCCAGCAACGCCCTGCTAGATCATTCGCACCGCGTGCAGCACTATCTTACTGCATCTCTGCGTCAGCTTCCAAACACCTTTGGAGAGCCTCGACAAACTCTTGCGCAGCTTCCATCGGGAGCATGATGGTATCTCGGCGGCCGCGCACGTCTTCCGTGATTTTCACGAAACGCCCACGATCATTTTCCTTGAGATCCAAAAAGAAGATCTTTCGATCGTTGACGATCTTCTCCGAGTGCAATGCTGGCTGCGACCTCCGCTCGTCGTCGTATTCAAAATTCATGCCCAGAGTCCTCCGCGCTTCCCGGTTTGATTTGATAATGAACAATTGCTGCCTCCTCCCTGGAGGCTTGAACGGCTGCATTTTAGGACTGCGTCTAGGCTTGTCAAACGCTCTGTGGCGATATGCTGGATACCCAAGTTGCTCAAGCCGACGCTTGCCGAAACGGGTGTCCTGTCCCAAACTCCGCGCCGATGAGTCTGCCCGCCGCCAAAACGACCCCGCCCCCTGAGCCCGTCCATCGGCTCAGTGATCTGACCTCCCACCAATGGAAATCCGGCATTGCAGCCTGGCTGGGCTGGCTGTTCGACGGCCTGGACATGCACCTTTATACCCTGGTGGCCGTGCCCTTTGTCGCTTCTCTCATGCATCTGGAACCTTCTGATGCCTCCGTCAGTCAGCACGGTGCCTTCATCAATGCAGCCTTCCTCGTGGGGTGGGCTTTGGGCGGTGCTTTTTTTGGTCGCCTGGGTGATCTGCTAGGCCGCAGCCGTGCGCTGGTGCTGACTATCCTGACGTATGCAGGCTTTACCGGCCTATCATTCTTCGCAGAAACCTGGTGGCAGTTGATGATCTTCCGCTTCCTCGCTGCGCTGGGGATCGGCGGAGAGTGGGCGGTGGGTGCATCGCTACTATCAGAGACGTGGCCAAAAACCTGGCGTCCTTGGATTGCTGCGGTCCTGCAAACAGCGGTAAACTGCGGGGTCCTCTTGGCCTGCCTTGCTGGCTTCTTTTTGGAAAACCAACCGCCGCGCTATATCTTTCTGGTGGGCATTCTACCAGCATTGATCACGCTGTGGATTCGCAGTGCAGTGCCTGAAACGGAGGAATGGGCAGAGGCGCGACGAAATGCACCGCCACCGCGCATTGCGGAACTTTTTGGACCGCGAGTCCGCTCCACGACATGGCGAGTGCTGATGATTTGCGGTGTATCGCTCACCGCCCACTGGACATTCATGTATTGGCAGCAGTCATTCATTCGCAATCACCCTGAGGTGGCGACGCTCGACGCTGCGGCTCGAAATCATGCGGCAGTGGTGGCACTCTTTTGGATTATGATTGGCTCTGTGCTGGGCAATTTCGGAGCAGGGGCACTGGCAAAAACGCTGGGCTACCGCAAGGCGATCATCGTCCTGATGGCGGCTTACTGCGCCAGCATGGTGGCTGCCTTTGGCACCACCTGGGATTACTCCACCACCCTGGTGTGGTATGGCGTGATCGGCTTCTGCCAAGGTGTGTTTGGTCTGTTCACGATGTGTCTGCCACCCCTCTTTCCGACTCTGCTACGATCCACTGGCGCTGGCTTTTGCTACAATTTTGGGCGAATCGTCGCTGCTGGCGGAACGGTGTTTTTTGGACTCTTTAACACGGTGGGAGACTACCGCACGGCGCTACTTTATGCGGCCTTTCTCTTCCTTCCTGCAGCTCTGCTAGGCGCACTCCTCCCCGATGAACCGACGCACGATGACATGCTAGATCAGCCGGTCGATTGACCCTTCGCCACCCGTCTCATGATCAACGTGCTCGATGCCGCCGAAGGCACTCCAGGCCCACCACTCCGCCAGCGGATGCATCAGGCATTCTCGGAGACGGGCCTTTTTTCCTCTGGATCTTCCTTTGAATTCCGCCCTCAGCAACAATTGATGGCAGAGCTAGTCGCGGAGGCGCTGGAGAAATCGCAACCGCTCGTCGTCGAAGCTGCCACCGGTGTTGGCAAATCCCTGGCCTATCTGCTGCCTGCCATCACTCACGCGCTGGAGCGCAAAAAAAAGGCCGTCGTCTGCACGCACACGATCAACCTTCAGGAGCAACTCATCCACAAAGACATCCCGATCTTGCGCGAGCTGATCGGCGATTTCAAAGCTGAGATTCTAAAGGGTCGATCGAATTACCTTTGCCCCACCCGATTGAAGCGTTCCATCGCAGAGTCTGGCGATCTTTTCACCAGCACGGAGGCGTCGGAACTCCAGGCCCTGCTCGAATGGTCCAGAGAGACAAAAGACGGAACGCTGAGCGACATCAACTTCAGCCCGTCCTCAAAAGTGTGGTCCCTCGTTTGCAGCGAATCCCACGCCTGCACGCCACGGCGTTGCCATCCCGGCAGTGGCTGCTTTTATCAAGACATCCGCAGACGCATGGCCGAAGCAGATGTGGTCGTGCTGAATCATACGCTCTTTTTTACCCTGCTCGCCTCCGCCGAAGAAGTCGCTCCAGACGACCGCAACTTCCTCTTTCCGAACGACTTCGTCATCCTGGACGAAGCCCATACCATCGAGAACATCGCCGCGAAGGCCTTCGGGCTGCACGTCACGGAATCAAACATCCGGTTCGAGCTGGGTCGCCTCTACAATCCGCGCAGCAAAAAGGGCTTCCTGCCCATGCTGCGCGATAACGAAGGCATCCGCGAAGTGCAAATGACGCTCGACGCCGTGGAAGAATTTTTCCGTACGATTGAGGGCTGCTGCAAATTCTCCCAATACGGCCGCGAATATCGAGTACGTGAACCCGGACTGGTGGAAAACACGCTCTCCCTACCCCTGCAACGCATCACCAAAATTGCGCAGAAAGCTGGCGATGCGGCGACCAAAGAAAGCGTGACGCTGGAGCTACACGACCTTGCCCGTCGGATCACAGCGATCCGTGTCGGGCTTGGCATGTTTTTGGATCAGGAGGAAGAAGGCCACGTCTATTGGTGCGAGCGATCCGGCGGAGACAATCGCGCCATGTCGCTGCACAGTGCGCCGATTGATCTGGCACCGAAGCTTGAGCAGATCTTTTTTTCCAGCGGTAAAGCCGCGATCTTCACGAGCGCCACGCTGGGCATTGCTGGCGATGAGAAACTGACGTATTTCCGCCGCCGAGTCGGTGCACTGAAATCAAAGGCAGCATCCATCGAGAGCCCCTTCGACTTCCGCAAACAGATGCGGCTGTTCTTGCTGAAGAACATGCCAGAGCCAAAGTCACCCACGTATGAAGACGCCCTGGAAAAACACATCGCACACTTTCTAAAGAAGTCCGATGGACGCGCCTTTGTTCTCTTCACCAGCTATTCCCAGATGCAGAGCATGGCGGATCGGCTGGAGGAGACCTGCGATGACAATAGCTGGCGGCTACTCGTGCAAGGTCGCGGGCTACCACGCCACCAGATGTTGGCAGAATTCCGCAACGATGTGCACAGCGTCCTCTTTGGCACAGACAGCTTTTGGACCGGCGTCGATGTCCCTGGAGAGGCCCTGAGCAACGTCATCATTACGCGCCTGCCCTTTGCTGTGCCTGATCATCCACTCACGGCCTCGCGGATTGAATATCTGGAGGAACAGGGCCTGAATGCCTTCACCGAATACTCCGTTCCAGAGGCCATCCTCAAACTGCGTCAAGGCGTCGGACGGCTGATCCGCTCCAACAAAGATCGCGGCATCTGCGCGATTTTGGACAACCGCATCCTCAGCAAGCCCTACGGACGAGCTTTCCTCGCCTCCTTGCCGGATTGCCCCACCGAGATGCTGTGACACAAGGAGACCGCTGATTTTACCTGCCAAAGGCAGGAAAATACACTCGTCAGCAACGTTCTATCGTAGTATCTTCAAGGCTGCTCGTTCGTGACAAGCCCCCCTCTTTTCCAATCTCCGCATGTCCAAAAATCTCAGTCACCTTTCCTTCCGCCAAGGCACCGAAAAGAATCTCTTTGAGCGCATGGTCAATGCAGCCGGGCAAACTGGCAGCGCAGAGACGCCCGCCATCGTCCGCCCCATGGGTGAAGATTCGCTTTTCGGTGATGCGGTGACGTTAGGCGCTGTATCGTTTTACGACTTCTTAAAGAAGGAGAACGAAGGAAAAAAAGTCTTCGTCTGCAACGGCTCCGCCTGCCTCTGTGCGGGCACACAAGAGAAGCTCCACCACGACCTCGCCACCAATTTCAAGGCAGAAGAAATCGGCCACATCTGCTGTCTCGGTCGCTGCCACGAAGGTGCCGCCTTTCAATACGAAGGGAAAAACTACTCCGGCCAGAGCACCGACGCGCTTGGCAATCTCTTCAAAACAGGCAATGGCGATTCGGAGGATCGCTACGAGGTGGTGTCCCACCTCCAGCCGCCGCAACTTACGGCCGCGTTCCCAGGGATTGACGCCTACTACGCGCCCTTCCGCGACCTCATTGCCAAGGGTGATCGCGATGCTCTCAACGCGGAACTGAAAGACTCTGGTCTGCGTGGTCGCGGCGGCGCAGGCTTCCCTCTACACTTCAAATGGGCGTCCTGCCGTGCAGCGGCCGGCGAGACAAAATACATCGTCTGCAACGCCGATGAAGGTGATCCCGGTGCCTACATCGATAAATATCTCATGGAGAAGCAGCCGCACAGTGTGCTCCTCGGCATGATGGTGGCGGGTTGGTTTGCCGGTGCGGAGACCGGCGTCCTTTACATCCGCGCCGAATATCCAGATTCCGTCACCATCATTGATGCAGCCGTTGCGGAACTCCAGACGGCGGGTCTCCTGGGCAAGGACATTCTCGGCAGCGGTTTCAATTTTCAGTTCAAGACCATCAAAGGTGCCGGAGCCTACATCTGCGGCGAAGAAACGGCCCTTCTTTCCTCAATTGAGGGCCAACGCCCGGAGGTCCGTGTGCGCCCTCCCTTCCCAACCCAAGAGGGTCTTTTCCGCCGCCCGACCATCGTCAACAATGTGGAGACGTTCGCAAACCTCCACGCCATCCTCACGCTTGGCGGCAAGAGCTACGCCCAGATTGGCACCCCACAGTCCAGTGGACCGAAGCTGATCTCGCTCGACTCCCATTTCGTCAAACCTGGCATCTATGAGGTCGCCATGGGCACTCCGTTGCAAACTGTCATTGATCTCGCTGGCGGATTCAAAACGAAGATCAAAGCCATCCAGATCGGTGGCCCACTGGGTGGGATCGTGCCGATGTCTCACATCGACCAACTGACAGTGGATTTTGAGAGCTTCAAAAAGGCGGGATTCCTCCTCGGACACGCTGGAGTGGTCAGTATCCCGGACAGTCTGCCGATGATCGAGTACATCCAGCATCTCTTCCAATTCACTGCCGACGAAAGCTGCGGCAAGTGTTTCCCCTGCCGACTCGGTAGCACCCGTGGTCACGAACTTATTGCCAAAGCACGCGGCGATAGCAGCTACAAGATTGATCGCCAACTCATCAACGATCTACTGGACACGATGGAACTAACCTCCCTCTGCGCCCTCGGTGGAGGCGTGCCATTGCCGATCAAGAACGCGCTGCAGTATTTTGACGCAGAACTCAAAGGGTTTTTCAAAGCCTGATATCGCAAATGGTCACCCTCTCCGACAGATCCATCGCTGCCAACTCGCTGCGCGAGAGGGCAGAGCCTGTGATTTCGGAGGCGACACGGCGATTGGTGGCGGAGTTCGCACCAGAGCAGATCTGGCTTTTTGGGTCCTATGCTTGGGGAGAGCCAACTGAAGACAGCGATCTAGATCTCTTGGTGATTGTGTCCCAAAGCTCCGATGACTCGATCCGGCGAGCTCAAAATGCACATCGTGCGTTGAGTAAGCTAGCACTTCCAAAAGATGTGGTCGTCAAGACACGCGATGAGGTTGAGCGTGTGAAGGATCTGGCACCAACGCTCACGCACAAAATTCTCAGCGAGGGGAGG
>CAZCAL010000121.1:0-6827 GCA_964496625.1 uncultured Verrucomicrobiaceae bacterium
GACTGTCGGACTGGAGTCCGTCGTGTGTGTGGGTTCAGGAACAGTCGCGCGGGAGACTGGAGCAGGGCATGGCTGCGATGGATTGGCCTTTGCTTGAGGTGGTGTTGGCAGGGAAGAACTCGCCCTAACTGGGTGCGGTGCATCTTGCGTCCGTGTCTCCATCGGCAGAAAGGTCTGCGCAGGTGGTGGCGGTGGCGCCACTTGACTGCGCAATTGCAGCGGAGGTGTTGATTCTGCGGGCTCTCCAACGGGGACATGGGCCTGTCGAGAGAAGGCCGACGGATGTCCAACGGGCAGGGCCCTTGACACTGTCAAGGCCTGGTTGACAGCCGCTGCGACCACCTCACGCACGGCGATCCCGTCATGAAAGCGCACCTCCTTTTTGGCCGGATGCACGTTCACATCGTAGGCGTGCGGGTCCATTTCGAGAAAGAGAAATGTCACCGGATTCTGGCCCTTCATCAAGACCGTGTGATAGCCTTCTCGCAGCCCGTAGTGAATGGATGGACTTTCGATGGGGCGACCATTCAGAAACGTGAGTTGAAACTGCTTTGTGGAACGGCTGAGTCCTGCCCCGCCGATAAACCCATGGATGGTGATCCCGCGTCGCTCTTCGCGGTCCACCTCGATCAAGCGATCCGCCAATTCATCGCCAGAAAGACTGCGGATGCGCTCCAACATGTTGTTAGCGGCGGGGAGGTGAAACATGACATCACCGTCTCTTGTCAGTGTAAATGCAACGTGTGGATTGGCGATGGCGTGAAGACGGAATTGCTGTTCGACGTGCGCGTATTCCGTGTTTTCTGTGCGCAGAAACTTGCGCCTTGCGGGCACATTGAAAAACAAGGAACGGACTTCGATCATCGTCCCCGGTGCACCGCCGTAATCTCGCACATGCTGCATCTTTCCTCCATGAATCTCGATCTCTGTGCCGGAGAGAGCACTCGGTTCACGCGTTGCTAGGCGAAATCGTGCGACGCTGGCGATGGATGGCAGAGCTTCGCCGCGAAATCCGAAGGTCCGAATTGCGGCCAGATCTTCTTTGGTGCGGATCTTGCTAGTCGCATGTCGTTCTATGCACAAGAGAGCATCTTCACGATCCATTCCGGCACCGTCATCAACGATGCGAATCAGTGCTGCGCCGCCGCGTTGGACGTGCACTTCAACATGCTTTGCCCCTGCGTCCAGGCTATTCTCAACGAGTTCCCGAATGACGGCAGCCGGGCGCTCCACGACCTCCCCGGCAGCAACTTGGCTGGCGAGGGCGTCTGGGAGGATGCGAATTTTTGACATTAGGAAATGACAAAACTTGAGTGATATTGCCGTAGACCTTAACAAGAACCGGAGTGTCTCACGAAGTCCTGCTAATAAGCTCGGTCATCGCGAAATCAATTCGGACAAGAACTTTCATGATTACCCTGACACCCAGCGCCGTCAAACACCTCCGCCTCTTGCTAAAAGATAAGCAAGTCTCTGGCAACGAAGGGCTACGACTCAAGGTTGAGCAAGGTGGCTGTGCCGGCATGCAGTACGTGATGAAAATAGATTCTGCAGGCGACAACGATAAAGTAGTTGCACAAGATGGAGTCTGCTTGATGATCGACTCCGAGAGCTTGCCCTTTGTGGATCAGAGCCAAATCGATTACGTCGATGACCTGACTGATTCCGGCTTTAAGGTGATCAACCCCCAAGCAGCACGCAGTTGCGGGTGTGGAAGTTCATTTGAACCACTTAGCAAGTAATTTGCCGTTTATTCACATTTTTCTTTTCTTTATTCACTTTTTTTTGTAAACAACCCCTCGCAGGCCTCTAAGGCCTCGCATTTCAAAAAAATTTCGCACTTTTGTCATGCAACACAAATTTCTCAGTGATGGCTCTGACTTCCGTTCCTATGGAGGTGGTAGTTTCTCTAAAGCTCCAAAATCGTCCGGGATGTTTTGGTGGGCCGTGCTCATCACACTAATGATGGGGATGGTGGTTTTTTGCTGGTTTTTCAGCATTATGGTCTTCTCCCATCCAGAGAAGCCATTCAATTATAAGCTGCTGGGCCGACTCGATAAGTTGGATGCTCTGCGGCCTTTTTCCATTTACTCTGCTCCAGATGGACCGGTGAAGGGATCGAAGGAACTGCTGACGGCCTATTATCAGCACACCCCTGAGCAGCTCAGCGTCGCCAATGATGTGCTTATGCGTGCTTACATCCGGAACTACGCGAAGAAGCAGTTGCCGCCGCCAGTATTCGTGACGGGCAATTTCCGAGTTTTGGCTTGCGAGCCTTTAAAGGCAGCGGACGTCGTGAATACGGGCTGGGTCGTGCGGATGCGTTCCATCGAGCTCGAAGATGTTGACGTGGAGATGGTTTTGCCCAACGCAAGTGGGAGTAAGGCTCCATATTCTCCAGGTGCTCAGGTAAAATTGGACGGAAAGCGCTCCACTTTTATGGCGGTCTTACATGTGCAAAAGCTCGGCGAAGATCGCATGTGTGTTTCGACAGTTCCGTTGACGTATCAAGGGTTAATTGCCGAGGACGGCAAGGCGCTGTCGATGGGGCCGCCAAAGATTCTGAACATGGAAGCAAATCTGCCTATCACCGCAGATCCCGGGGTTGATCAGAAGGTTGCTGCAGCACCAGGCGCAGAATAAGAATCGGTGCCCCAGGTTTGGGAGGGGATTTGTTGCCTCCCAGCGGAGGCGGTCAAATGAAACGCCCTATGACGGGGCGGAGTTCCTCGATCGTGCTCTCTGGCCAGAGTTCTCTGGCGGTCATGATCGAATTGTCTAGCGACCGATGTTCTGGCCAGTCTGCGGTAAGTGGAATTTGCGAAACGGCTCGTGCAATGATCGCCTTTGCGGCAGCTGCATTGGCGTGCAGGTGCCCTACGACTGCACCAGCGGTGACTGCCTCTTCTTCGACTTTCCAGCAGTCGAAATCTGTGATCATGGCCAGTGTCGCCAATGCGATCTCGGATTCGCGGGCGAGCTTGGCCTCGGGGAGATTGGTCATGCCGATGACGTCGAAGCCGAGTTTACGGTTTGTTTCAGACTCTGCCCGCGTAGAAAAAGCAGGGCCATCCATGCAGACGTAGGTACCGCCGTCGTGGACTTCACAACCCTGAGCCCGGCTTTCATTCACTAAAATTTTACGCAACGAATCTGAGAAGGGCTCAGCGAAGGAGACATGACCAACTATTCCTCTGCCGAAAAACGTGTGATGTTCCCGGCGGCTAGTACGATCATACAACTGGTCAGGGATCACAATGTGCCGGGGGTGGTACTGCTCTTGCAGGCTGCCAACTGCTGTCACTGCGATGACCCAGCGGACATTGAGCGATCGCAGTGCCCATAAATTTGCTCGGTGGTTCAATTCAGTGGGAAGAATGCGATGCCCGCGCCCGTGGCGGGGTAGGAAGTAGATTTGCCTACCGGCGAAGGTTCCGCCGATCAGAGCGTCCGAAGGATCGCCGAATGGCGTCTCAACGACAAATTCACGTTGGTTTTGAAAACCCTCAATATCATAGAGGCCGCTACCTCCGATGACGCCGATGGCGGGAGGGGGAAGTGCGGAGTCCTGGGTGTTGAGCATGCTGAGAGTGTGCTGGAAGGCGAATGTGTTTCAACTGCAAAAGGTTGAATCTAAAGAGTATCGAGGAGATATGGAGGTTCGACTATGGGGATTGGTGTTTTTAAATCGATTACGGCGTTTGCGAAACTGATTATTGCTTCAATTGTGCGTCGCGAAATGGAGAAAAAGCATAGAGTATCTAATTTTCTCATTTTTTCAGTTGCAATTGTGACACTAATTCGCAATAATTAAGCCGCTCTGGTTGAGTAACGACCGGCAACCAATTTAAAGCTATCAATATTTATGGTTATTATGTTGATGTTTCAAGGCGGGGCCCGTTATCACGATCCTGTTGCCGCAAAGCTTTAACTACACTTTCAGTTCTCTCAAGCACCAACCCCGAACCCTACTATCTATGGCTGACCCACTTCCTCCAGAACTCATGACAGTCAAAGAGACTGCGGAATACCTTCGCATCCCTCTGCCGACTGTCTATTATCTCGTCCAGAGGGGGCAATTGCCTGCAGTCCAGATCGGAGGTCGTTGGCGCATTAAGCGGAGTTTGCTTGATCGCGATGTTCTCCGCAAAGACGAAGAAGCTGGGCAACCCACTGTAATGGTGGTCGATGATGACACTGCCCTCCAGGCTCTCTTCAAACAGTTCTTGAAGAAAGCGGGCTTTGGCCGCTTGGTCGTAGGTTCCGGTGCGGAAGCGTTGGCCATGGCGAAGAAGCAGAAGTTTGATTTCGTGTTTCTCGATCTGAAACTGCCTGACATTCCAGGTGATGAGGTTTACATCCAGTTGAAGGAAATCTATCCAGACCTTCCGATTGTGGTGATCACAGGCTATCCGGACAGCGAAATTCTCAGCCGTATCCTTGCTCTGGGGCCAGTGACAGTCATCAAAAAGCCCATCGAGTATGAGCAATTGAATCGTGCTGTGAAGCAACTCGGCCACAAAGGTGCCGAGACGGCTGCCTGATAGGAGATTCTTGAGATCAGTCCCGCTCTTTTCGGGCCGCGTTGCGAAACGCGGCCCGTTTTTTTTTGCTACAAGTCTTTGAGGAGATCAGGTCGCCGTGTCCGAGTACGTTCGAGGGCTCGTTGATGCCGCCACTCCGCAATCTTTGCATGATTGCCGCTCAGGAGAATTTCAGGAACTTTCATGCCCTGAAATTCGGCGGGTTTGGTGTATTGCGGTGCTTCAAGCAGCCCGGACTCGCCAAAGGACTCTTCGACAGCACTCAGCGCATCCCCCAGCACGCCTGGCAAAAGCCGAGTGATGGCGTCCATGACGATTACGGCGGCAATCGCACCATTTGTCAGCACGTAGTCGCCGAGGCTGATTTCTTCATCAACCCAGTGGTCGATGACTCTTTGGTCCATGCCTTCATAGTGTCCTGATAAGAAAATGAGGTGGGATTCCTGGGCGAGACGTTGGGCCGTTGACTGTCGAAAGGGTTGGCCGGTGGGGCTCATCAAAATGACTCGACTTTGTTGCGTGTGGACTGCCTCCAATGCCGCGAAGAGCGGCTCTGGTCGCAGAACCATTCCGGGACCGCCTCCGCAGGGGGTATCATCAACTTGTTGATGTTTTCCGAGGCCATGACTGCGGAGATCGTGGGTGTAAAGATGGATCGCTCCTTTTTCGAGAGCGCGGCCCATGATGCTGGTGCCCATTGGCACGGTGATAAGTTCGGGGAAAAGAGTGATGACGTCGATTCGCATGGCGCGTTATGGCATGTTGGAGGCGAATTTGGCCTTGGGCAACTGGATCAACCTTGAAGAACTGCTCGAATTTCCACGTATTAGTGGGGTGAAGTTTGGTATCTATTGGGCGGTTTTTGGGGTGATGGTGATCGATTCTATGCCGGTTGTCGCAGCAGACGGCACGGTCGCGCCAGCGGTGCGGGTTCTTCGCGATGAGTGCATTGGTTGCCACAAGCCGGGCAAGGCAAAGGGTGGATTGTTACTTACAACCAGGGAAAAAATGCTACTCGGGGGGGATGAAGGTGCGGTTGTTGAGCCCGGCAAGCCTGACCAAAGCCCACTGGTGACGCTTTTGGCGATGGATGGTGATCCCCACATGCCGCCGAAGAAACAGCTGCCAACGGATAAAATCGAGGCGTTGAGACGTTGGGTGACGGCAGGAGCTGCGTGGGACGCTGCCGTATTTGACGAGCTTCCTACGGTGAGCCCCGTCGCATTGAAAGCCCCTCCTGCTGCGTATCGGCCGGTCCTGGGGATGTCCATTTCACCAGACCAAAAGGTGCTGGCGGTTGCCCGGGGGGCCGATGTGGTGCTCTACGACTTAACCAAGCCGGACCACGCGTCGCTCCGGGTCATCGGTGGCGAGGATGAGCCTGTGCAATCCGTGGCTTGGAGTTCCGACGGTTCTTATTTAGCGATTGGTGGCTTTCGACAAGCCCGCATTTGGGAGATGGCGGCAGCAAAGATCAAGGCTGTTATTGCTGCGAAACTCGTTGGCCAAATCTCGGCGGTTGTCTTCACGCGTGATCAAAAACAGCTCTTTTTGGCAGACGGGATGCCAGGAGTGGGAGGGTACATCCATCGCATCGACGTGCCATCAGCTGCACTCGTCGGAACGTGGAAGGCCCACGACGATGTCATCTACGGATTGCGTATTTCGGCCAAGGGTGATTGGTTAGCCAGTGCGGCTGCGGATAAAATGGCGAGAATATGGAATGTGGCGGATGGCAAGCTATTGGGTGCTTACGAAGGGCATACCAACCACATCCTTGGTCTTGCATTTGATAAAGAAGCATCCCGGCTGGCCACCGCCGGCGCGGATCGTGAGGTCAAGGTCTGGGATGTGGCAAGCCATGAGCAAGATGTGACCTTGGGCGATAAAAAGACTGCCTTCACTGCTGTGGATTGGACTCCCGATGGCCGAGTTTTGGTAGCCGTCACGGAACGGGGCACGGGCAGCGCCTACACGGATCTCAAAGTTCACAATGGCGAGCAGCGGTCTGAGTCCGCGACAGAGCGCAAGCTGGCAGCCGTGACGGAAATGCTGACCTGTGTGGCGCTGGCTGCCGATGGGAAAACCGTCTTTGCGGGTGGGCAGAGCGGAAGGGTGTACGTCTGGGCGACCGATAGTGGCAAACAGACGGGTGTCATCGAGCCCTGAGCATCGAGTCGCAGCGGCACCAACTGGCTCGTTGCGTCCAGCAAACTTTCGGGTCGCTTAGAGTAATGGATTGACGTTTTTGGCAAAACAATGAATAAAAATATTATGCCGCAT
>CAZCAL010000121.1:6837-11168 GCA_964496625.1 uncultured Verrucomicrobiaceae bacterium
ATTTCAACGAAAAGAGGCCTGACGGGAAAATGGTCAAGGCGTCGGACGTTGGGTGCGCTTGCTGGGCTTGCCGGATTGTCGCGGCTTTCTGCCTCTGAATCTGCGGACATGGTAACCAGCATCTCACGGGAGGTGGTTCTACATGGGCGGGATGGCAGTGGACCGACGTGGTTTCATCCACGCGCTTGTCTGCTTCCTGGTGGCAAGGTTTTTATGACCTTGCAGGAGATTGCTGGATCGGACTACTTTGGTCCCGTACATTTCATGGAGACGGGAGACCTTGGTAAAACGTGGTCACAACCTACCCCTGTGCCTCCGTTGGGACGAGTGAGGCAGGTTGGCAAAGTCGAAGAGGGCGTCTGTGACGTGGTCCCGCAATATCATCCAACATCTGATTCCGTTTTGGCATTGGGGCACAATGTCTTTTACAGTGGCCCAAAATTTTCACGCGATCAGCCACCGCGCTGGCCAGTTTACGCCGTATGGAAGGCTGGGGCATGGGGCGCGCGGCGCGCTCTGAAATGGGATGACCCGCGTGGGAGCGAAATCTTCACGAACAACTGCGGTCAGCGAGTTGTGTTGCCAGATGGCGATATCATGATGTCCTTCACCTTTGGTGTGAAGGGGAAACCTCGATCCGTTTGTGGAGTGCGAGCGGGCTTTGACGGCGAGACGCTCACCGTTAAAGCGACGGGTGCACCGATTGAGCTGGCTGCGGGCAGGGGACTGTTGGAGCCTTCGCTGACGACCTTCCAAGGACGATTCTTTTTGACGATTCGAGCTGAAGATGAGCGCGGCTACGTAGCCGTCAGCAAGGATGGCCTCGATTGGGCACCGAAGCAGGCATGGATGTGGGATGATGGAGAGGCGATCTCCATGTCCACAACACAGCAGCATTGGCTCACTCATTCAGACGCTTTGTATCTCGTTTACACGCGCAAAGACCCTCAAAATGTCAACGTCATGCGGTGGCGTTCGCCACTTTGGATGGCGCAGGTCGATCCCTTGACTCTGCGGCTCAAAAAGTCGACAGAGCGGGTCGTACTGCCGCTGGTTGGCGATGGTGTGAAACAGCCGGATAAGGTCGCACTGATGGGTAATTTTCACGTTACTAATGTCAGCCCCACTGAATCTTGGGTCACCGTTGGCGAGTGGCAACCGCGCAACCAGATTCATGGCGATGTGCTACTTGCCCGCATCCAATGGGCCAATCCAAACCTATCAGTTTAAAAACCCCTCCTCTCGGATGAATCCAGTTATCTCTCCTCCTCTGCCTCTCGCTGAGCGCTACGAGCGCTTCCGCGATTCCGTGTTTGCTGGTGCTGAAGAACCTACGCGGCTTCCAGGTTTCGATTCCCCCTTGTGTGAATTGGATCTCCAAAGCCTTTGGTTTTGTGGATCGTTTGGCACCGAGTTCAAGACCGAAGATGGCCGCGCGGTCAAGATTACTGATTTTGGCTCGTGGAACGCAGCTTCTGGGCCAGACTTTACGGGCGTATCGATGACCATCGATGGCCAGTCGATTCGGGGTGATGTTGAGTTGGACCCCGATGTTCGCGACTGGGAACGACACCTGCATGTGTCGAATCCGGATTACAACAAGGTCGTCTTGCATGTCTTCCTCAGTGCGCCGGAGACGCAAAAGCATTTCACCCGTACAGCCAGCAATCTCGATGTTCCGCAGGTGCACCTAACGGCAGCAATGCTGGCGGAGGGGGCCGCGCCGAAGAGCCGTGAAGCCGCAGCCCGGATTGGGCGCTGTGCCACACCGCTGCGCGGGATGGATTCGGCTCGGGTTTACAGCATGCTAGAGAGCGCTGCCCAATTTAGGTTGCAAGCCAAGTCCCGCCGCATCCACCGTATGATCGCTGCGGTCGGTCGCGAACAGGGGGTGTATCAGGCTCTCGCGCAGACGCTTGGGTATCTCCATAATCAGCGTCCGTTTGCAATTCTTTGCCAGCGTCTCCCCTTAACTAGGGTGCTCAAAGACTCGCCAGCCCAGCGAGAAGCGCTTTTCTTTGGAGTTTCAGGCTTCCTCGAGATGGCCCGCCCGGACGATAGCCAGAAGGAGACCCGCGCCTACCTCCGCGCACTCTGGTCGCAATGGTGGAAATTGAGGCAGGACTGCATTCGCTGGATGGAGCCGCAGCAAATGCTGCGCTGGAAGCTGACCGCGATCCGTCCAGGAAACCATCCACAGCGGAGACTCGGTGCGCTGCTGGCCATGCTCTCGAATTGGGAAGCTGTCTCCACGCCACTCATTGACGCCACCCGCTGGAGTCTCCCTGCGTGGCGGCAAACGATGCTAATGCTGAAGCATGACTTTTGGTCAACGCACTACAATTTGATGGCTGATGAGGCCGAAGCTCCACTGGCGCTAGTCGGCGAAACACGCGTCCACGAGATGCTGGCTAACGTCGTTTATCCCCTTCTTGTTCCAGAGCGCACCCGTCTCTGGGCGGAGTATTTGGAATTGCCCGCGCTATTGGACAATCAAACCGTCCGCAAGGCAGCACTGCGCTTGTTTGGAGATCATCCCAACGGCACCCAGTACGGCAAGCTTGTCTACCATCACCAGGGCTTGCTCCAAATTTATGAGGACTTCTGCCTCGCGGACGACTCCGCCTGCGCTGACTGTCCATTTCCAGAGCGGCTGAAAGAGTGGTAAATCCTGGAGATCGAGGCAGAGGGAGCGCCTACCTCGCGTTGGGTGTGAAGAATGCAATTTGGTGATGGACGCCTCATGCCGCTTGGTGTGAACGCACAACTGCGAAACGCGGCTTGTGTTTTCTGCAATGCTGTCTAGTTTGCTTTTTCCCCCTATTTCGAAGAAAAACATCAACTTATGTTAGACGAACTCAAGCAGCGCGAAGCCTCAGGACAGCCAATCAACGTCGGCCTAATCGGTCTCGGTGCGATGGGGCTGGGAATTGCCTATCAGATTGGGCGCACCCCAGGGATGCGGCTGTCTTTTGTGGCGGATACGAACGAGGCTGCGGCTAAGAAGGGTGCTGAGATTTACGGTAAGCCAACGCACATTTGCACGGATGGGATGGCTGCGCTCAGGGACGAAAAAATTCCCTGCGACGTCTTCGTGGAGGCCACGAATTCAATCGTGGCGGCCTTCGACTACTGCATGGCAGCTATCGAACGTAAGGCGCATTGCGTGCTGATGAACGCAGAAGTAGATGCCATCCTGGGCTATCTGCTACGTGATGCGGCGAAGAAGCAGGGCGTGATCGTGACCAGTGATGCTGGCGACCAGCATGGCGTGCTTTCCCGGATGATGGAGGAGATCGAAATGTGGGGCTTTGACATTGTGCAGGCTGGCAATATGAAAGGCTTCCTGGAGCGTCACCGCGATCTTGCTGGCACCGTGGACATTGCGAAGAAGTTGGGATTGAGCACTGTGCAGTGCTTGGCTTACACCGATGGCTCGAAGCTGAACATCGAGATGTCTGTTATCGCCAATGAATACGGTCTGACGCCTCTGGTTCCAGGGATGGAAGGTCCTCGGGCGGATAAGGTGGAGGACGTGATCAACGTCTTTGATTTTGACAAATACAATGGTCAAGGTCGCGTGGACTACATCTTGGGGGCGAAACAGCATGGCGGCGGTGTTTATGTCGTCGGTCGCTGCGAAAACGAATTTCAGCAGGGCTACATGAACTATTACAAGGTGACCAACAAACACCCATACTATGTCTTCCTGCGCCCTTACCACCTCTGCCACCTTGAGACACCACGGGCGATTGCTTTGGCTGCTCTGTACAACAAGGCGGTCTGCACGATGCGTAAAGGCCGCGTGACGGATTGTTTTGCTTATGCCAAGAAAGATCTGGCTGTCGGGGATCGCATTGAGCACGCCATCGGCAGCGATGAGGTCTATGGCCTTATTATGGAAGCCAAGCCTGCTGATGCGTCTAACCTGGTTCCGCAAGGTGTTTTGGATGTTGAGGGGTCCCCTGAGCGTCCAATCATGAAGCGCGCAGCGAAGAAAGATGAGCCTCTTACTTGGGACCATTTTGATCTGCCAGCGACTCGGATGCTTGAGCTTTGGGAAAAGCAGAAGCCGCTTCTCGGCTGATTCAGTAAAATTTTGAGCAACGCACGGACGGGCGGTTCTAAAAGGGACCGCCCGTCATTTTTTGATGCGTTGACAGAATCTGCTTGTTCCTTGGAATACTTAGCGGCATAACCGATCCATGCTTCAACGCATGCTCTCGATTTCTGTTCTCGTCGGCGCTGCCCTGCTTGCCTCCTCCTGCGCGTCTTCGAGTGAGGCTCTGGGCTCTGCAAAATCTCTCGCCTCATTTCGCACGGCATCGGTG
>CAZCAL010000122.1:0-696 GCA_964496625.1 uncultured Verrucomicrobiaceae bacterium
GCCACTTTGAACGGAAGCAAGGATTTCGGACGGATTGGAGCCTGCACGTCATCCATCGCCAGCAAGGCGGGCGACCCGCAAAAGTCACAGTTTTGCGCCACCCGCTTCGCATCAAAAATGGAGATGGCGTTGCAGCTCTGGCAACGGACAGTCTTTTTTTGGTCCGCCCAGTCGCGGTCTGCGTCTGGAATCGACCGCAAAGCCTCAACCAAGTCATTTTCCTCAACGATGGAGCCATCCGTTTGGAGTTCCGCCGGAGAAACGGTGCCGCAGTAGGGGCAGACCAGTGCGTGCTTGGCAGGTGTCCATACCGCCTCCGCCCCACAAGCGGGGCATGAAAACTTATTTAGTGCGGTCAGTTCACCCATGTGGCGACAAACTTGCGCCATGGTTCTGGATTTTCAACCGTCTGCGCTAGGAAACATCCACGATTATCGGCACCTTTTTTTGCGCTTCTTTCCAGGCTTTGTAGCGATCCAGCTCGTGTTCGATCAATTTCAGGCAAAAAGCGATGACCGTCGCATCATCCAGATAGCCAAACCCTGGCACAACGTCTGGGATCAGATCCAGTGGGTTCAAAAAATAGAGAAGCGCCAGAGCCACCGCCCCGATCACCCAATACGGCACCTGCCGATAGGCACCGCTGATGTAGTCCTTCACCAGCGAGAGCATCAGCTTTCCGACATCCATGAATTT
>CAZCAL010000122.1:706-5307 GCA_964496625.1 uncultured Verrucomicrobiaceae bacterium
ATTTCTTCAGCTTGGGCAGCTTATCCTCAATGTCCTGCGCCCTTTCCCCGACCATTTGGATCGATGAGTCATGCTGGTTTTCTGGGGTAGCGTCCGGTTCGTTCACTGTGACGTATGCTACCAGAGAATCGCGATGGGACAAGATCAATGCTGGGGGATTAGCCCCGCAGAAACCTTGCGACGGCCGACCCGGCTCAGAATTCCGCACAGCAGTAATCCACCACCGAAATACAACGCCCGCTGCCGTTTTGCAGGGTCCATTGTCGCGGTCAGCTTTAGCTGGAGGTTGGCGTGATCCTTGAGTTTCACAAAATGGGTCACGACGCCTGTAGTCGGCAGTTCGATGGGCAACGCGCGCCGCCCTGTGGGCCGCAGTGACTCCACCTGCTGCGCGTAGCTGACGGCTGGGAGCGCTGCCTTGGCCTCAGGGCTCATCGTCCTCACGCGCCCCGCCACTTCACGGTCTGCAGTGGCCGCAAGACCTCCGGGCTTAGGCGTTGGTCCGGCGGGAGAACCAAATGGATCCGCCGCCATTGCGGGTGCTGGGGCTGCCGGAGCGCCCGCAGCAGCGGCCACCGCTTCCATCGGCGTGGCGGAGATCCCCCCATCAATTGGCTCCGCCTTGGCCAGCGTACCGCCCAAGACGACGGCACCTCCGCTATAAGTGTTCACGCCGGAGAGTCTGAGTTCGGCGGACTTGTCGCCCACAGGGGTGGGGACGCCTGTGACTGTGCTTGTAGCAGCAGCTGCAAAGCCTCCACCCATTTCGGAGGCGGTAGTGTTCGATGGGGGCATCTCTCCATTTTTCATCAGAGCCCCCCCGTTAAACGCAAACGTAGAGCCCTCGAAACCATTGGCATTCATGAGTTCCACGGGCACCCCACCTGTTCCCTGCATCAAAGTTGTGCTGCCGCTTGAATTGAGGGTCACTGCCGCACCGGCAAGGACTCCGGAGTTTGATGCCTGTGCAGAGGTAGTGTCCGGTTGAACCTGCAATCGCCCACCTTGCGCCACGTTGTTCCCTCGGCCATTGGCGGTGATGAGATTCTGGGCAAGCTGCGCAGGTTTCGCGTCCTTCTCTCCTTGGGCAAAAAAGCCCTGGCTTACCACAACATTGTCATTGAACGCGACCGCATTTTGACCAACAGCGAGATCTCCAGAAAAGGTATTGGTCGCGCCGCTATCGCGCTTCTTCCTCTTCTCCAAGGCTACCGCATTGTTGTCCCACCGCGTCGTCCCTTGGCGCTCACCGCTCTCCGCCGACTCTGCCGCCGGACTGTTTTTATCCGCAACGATGGGAGATTGGACGCGGTTTTGCGACAGCATCTGGCCCTGCTTTTTCAGCTCTTCAGCGACCTTCCGCCGAGACGCAGGCACCTCTGCGCGACGGGAGTCACCCTCACCCTCCCTGCCCAAATCTCCCAGCCATCGATCCACAGAGTCCAGGGCAGCAGCGGCAGACTGGGTGTCGAGTTTCCGACCCGCCACCTGCTGGTTGATCTGCCCGATCATCGAGAGCGCAGCGAGCTTCCGCTCATCTTCCAACTCCTCCGAACTGGCCGCGTCCATATTTCCATCCTTCATGGAGACCACACTACCCTGCGGCGACCAAACAGACCACGTCGTCCGCTCGATGGAAAGCCCCGGCACCTCAGGATCATCCAGCCGAACTCGATCCCACGCCCCCTCTGCCTTTTTGGCAAAACGATACACCAATCGAACCTCCAAAGCACGCTGGCCGATCTGGGTGTGAATCAGCGGAATGAGGCGCAGACGTTTGCCGTCTTCGGTCCGCTCATCCGCCCGCACTGGAGTTCCCGAAACGCTGGCAGAAATCAGCTCTGCGCCCTCCGGCAGCATCACCGGCAGGAACTGTAGACTGCGATTGTTTAGCGAATAATCTGCCATCTCCCAGCGCGTTCCATCCGTCCGCAGCACGGTCGTGAGCGCAGCCAGGGTAATGGTAGCGGCGTTGGCCTCCGTCGCAGTTAGCTCGTCGTAGGCCATCTCCAACTTTCCTTCTGCAGGGGCTCGATAGAATTGAGGCAATGCCAGATCGCCCGGCAAATACGGCACCACTTGGCGAGTCGTTGGTTCCAGCCCAGTGGATTCCGTCACCCGACTCTCGCGCGATGAACGATTATCCGTCACAAAAAATCGCTGAAGCCTCGCCACCCCATCCACCTTCACAAACGGCACACTCAGCGTCGGAGTAAGGGGCAGATCATGATCAAAGGTCAGCGCCTCAGATCCCAGCACATCACTCTGGAAGGCGCACTCGTAGAGGCGCTCGCCATCCTTCACACTGGTGCGCACCTCCCGCAGGGCTGGGCCCGAGACGACAGCCTCCGGCAGACTTGCAGGCAACCGCACGGTGACGCTCTTCACCGCCCCCTGTTCCATGGAGACACCGACCTGCTGCGAGAGCCTGATCCCGTCATCACTCACTCTCACCAAGGTGACGGCATCCGCAGCAAAGCGCGCCGCTTCGCGTGCCATCGTTACTTCCACCGTCCATGCTGTGCCCTCAAAACTCACCGCGCGCTTTTTTACAAAGGGTGGCGCGATGTTGAACAGCGGCTCTAAGATCGGATCAGGCACCGTGGCATCCAGTTCACGCACATCGCTTCTTGCCGCATCGTCCGCCAGACGCACCTCCATCGCAGCGTGAGCCGCCACCATTGCGCGCCCACTGACCTTTTCAAAATTCAGTGGCTTTAGCGGCTCCAGTTTCCAGGAGGCGACAACCTTCTCTGCGCTGCGCGCAAGATGAATCCCGATGCGCGCATCCTGACCCGCTTCCGCCGGATTTAAGCGCAGGTGCAGGCGATCCCCATCGCGAGCCCAGCCTTGCAGGGCTGGACTGGCAACACTTTGCACCTCATAGCCTGATGGCAGATCAATGGCCGCGTGAACCCACTGTCCCAGCTTCCTCTTCAGCGAGACCATCGCGACCATCTCACACTTCTGCTCGCTGATTTGGAAGACGATATTTGTCTCTGCGGATTCAAATTCCGCCACTGCCATCAGTTCAAAGGTAATCGGCCTAGCGCTCCGAGCCTGATACACACCCGCCGACACCAGAGCATCCCGCTCCACCGCCGCCGCGCTCAGGCGTTGGGCTCCCGCCGCATCCACCTTGATCTCCCTGCTGCCATCAGTGTAAAAGCTTACCTGCTCCGTGCTGCGACGCGACTCAGGCTTGATCACCGGTGCCCTGGCCTTGATCGCTGCTTCAGCATCTCCAGCGTCCAGACTCTGTTCACCACGCCACTCGATCTCCGCCGCATCCACCACTTCGCACGCCAAGGTCAATCGATCTCCCGTCGCCGTGCGCTCGATCTTTGCGACAGGGATCTCTCGCATCACATCACCGACCATCGCCTTCACCGTCACAGCGCCAGAGCGCAATCCCTGCGGTGCATCCCACGTGAGAGTGCGACGTACGGTGCCAGGAAATTCAAATCTCGTCTGCACTATAACGTCCAGTGGATGCAGATCCCGCCAGATCAGTGCTGTCGAAGTGCTGGCCATTGCCACCGGGCCTTCGCCGAGATGCTGCCCACCGCGAGTGCGCTCCAGCATGACCGATTGACCGGCAGCCAGCGCTTGAGAGAACACCCGTCCATCGGCAGCATCCGACTGCATTTCAGCGGGCTGTCCGTCTGCCCACAACCACCCATCACTGCGGGGCATTGTCAGCCGCAGAGTCCCAGCGACACCCATGGGAAAATTCAGTCGTATGCCACGCCAATCGGCACCCACCGGAAGGGAGACATCGAATGCCAAACGATGCGATCCAGGTTTTTCGACCCAAACTTTTCCGTCCTGAATCGCCACGCTGCGTCCGTCCAACGTCGCGCTACCAATGAGGCCATTGATCTTGACAGCCTCGCCTTTCCCTGCAGGCGGAATCACACCACTCATCGCCAGAGGCAGTTCCACCCAATCCCCCCGTGACACCACATCGACCGTTGCATGGAACTGGATCCCCTGCTCATCCGTTCGCCCGTCATACGCAGCGGAATGGATGGTCACATCCTGTTTGCGATCTTCCGGCAGCAGAGGCAGTGGACGGCGATTTTCCTTGGCCGTCTTCCAGAGTCGCTCAAAGGTCTCATAAGGAAGGTAATAACGTGTCGCCGTTTGAGCACCAGGCAACTTTCCACGTGGGTAAGGCACGATCACCAGATGCTTCGCAGGATCAGGTTCTTCGGCGTGACTTGGCGTCGCGACCCCGGCTATCGTCAGCAAAATAATCCAGCTGGAAACAACCGCCGGCACAGCGATTCGGGCATGCTGCTCCACCCGAGGCCGAGCCAAGCACCAATAAATCGCTGCGAGGCAGAGGCCAGCAAACCACCCAACGAGCACCGCGTTCACCAGAGCCAACCACCCTCCCGTAAGGACCAACGGGGCACCAAAACAGGCGAGCACCAGGAGCAGCACCGTCTTTAAAAACCAACGACCACGCCCAAACCCATAAAAAAGCACCAAGCCAAGGGCCAATCCCGCCATCGCCCGCAGCATCTGTGTCTCCCATGAAACGTAGTGAACGATCACGGCTTCTGCATCCTGATCACCGGACAAGCTAAGCAGCC
>CAZCAL010000122.1:5317-11164 GCA_964496625.1 uncultured Verrucomicrobiaceae bacterium
CGTCCTTGCTGCGGAAGGTCAAGTGTGATCGGCAACAACCCTGCACGTTTTGAGAAGGCAAGTTCATCGACGGAATTGTACAGTGTGCCTCCGCCAACAAACGCTTCGACCAAATCCAGGTTGGGTTGTGTAGAGGTGATGATCAGCCTCGACGTGACAGGATCAAACTCAGCGGTGGCACCTTCGGGGAACGGAATACCCTGATTCTTCAACACGTCGATTGCGGTTGCTCGCCTAACCGGATCTACCGGCGTCGACGTGGTTGTGGCGAATTGGTCAGCAGGAGGAGAACCTGCGGAGGGGTAATCCTGAACAAGAAAGTCCGGAGGCACCTGGAAAACACGTTGCACCATTTCAGTGTTCGTCTCCGAAATCGGCACAATAAGAACGCCATTCGCCTCAACCTTGAACTTCATCCCAGCCAATTCTGTAACGTAGCGCAGGGCCTCTTTCATCGGCACGTCCTTCAGGTCGAGGGATATCTGTGCCGTCGAAGGAGTATCCCCAGTTCTGAGGATCAGGTTCACTCCCCGCGCTGCAGGATCTGACTCCCCCACGTCGAGGTCTCTTGATTTCAGCCGAAGAAACTCGATCGCCTCCTCGACGGACGCTCCGCTGAACTGAACCTGCGGAAAAATGATCCTGTCCATTTTGGCACTGAGACTCTGAGCCAGATTCAGAGTTATATTGTCCGACTCCTGATTAGCACGACCCAGTGTAGGCCCCCGAGAGAAATCTCTGCCCGGCCCAAAATTCCCCGATCGGTGGCGCTCCAATTCTTCCAATCCACGACGTGCTGCCACATTGTGTGTGTCAGCCTGCAACACCTGTTTGAAGGACTCTTCAGCAATATCGAATTGTCCAAGTTCGAGCTGCGAAGCTGCCAACTGAAGATTCGGACCAACGTTTGCTAGTGAGTTCCAAAACAAATCCCACAGCGATTCTGTCGCATCAAAACCGCTTGCTTGCAGTCCGGTCTGTGGGCTGGTGTAGGTGTATCCATCTGGGGCATGTATGCTCCAGGAAGTACGCAGCACAGGCACGGAACCGGGCAGACGAATCGGTTGAAGCTCCATTGAGCCTCCACCGGTCCACGGCTTACCGATCAATTCGTACTGCACCTTCACCCCAGTATTCGGTGCATTTTCACTGCCGCTCGGCATCGGGATCGCGATGGCATTGTCTGCGCCATGCACGGGCTTCACCGCGACACCATTCACCGTTGCGGAAAGCACCTCCGCACCTTGAGGAAGATGCATGGAAATGAATTGCTCCCCACTGTGCTGCAAGGCCAGACTCGCCTCATGCAGTGAATGACCATCACGCCCTAACACTGCGGACATATTCAGCTCCGTCACGATCATAGCCGCCAACTCAGAGTGCGCATGGCGTCGCGCCGTCAGATGCAACGCGTGCTCGCCAGTCCCGTAGGTGTAGGCTGCGACAACGCGATGCCTTGCTGCATACCCCTGGATCGCTGGAACCCGCAGCACATCGAGCGGCTGTAGGGATACCGACTCGAAGGACAGTTGCGTGTCCGTATTTGCCTCCACCACCCAGGTGCCGCGAAACCTCCGCGCCTCGGGCATCTCCATGCGTGGCAGGCTGGCCGTCACCGTCTTCACCTCCGTCTCCCCGTCACCGCCAGCCACCTCCGCTGGGAGACTGAGTCGAAAGCGAATGTTTTGCGTGCCAGTGCTCTCTTTGATCAAGGTGCAGGTCCACAAGCCCGTCGCTTCATCGAGCTTTTGTTCGCCCACTAGTGGAGACGTCACGCGCAGCAATTTCGCGACTTCAAGCGGCAGTTTGATCTGAAACTGCCGCAGCGGCGCTCCGGATATTTCCAACGCGACTTGTCCCTCGATCTCAACCGTGCGCGCCCGAGGCAACGCGTAGGCAGTGATCACGGCGGAGTAAACCGCCTCCGCACGTTCCACTTCAAACGGCAGCCGCCAATCACGCAGTCCAAACCACGCCATCCGTCCGCCAGAGACGGGAGACAGCTTCACATCACGATCTTCCAAACCAGCCACAGCCCCCAGGCGCACACGCCAGCCGTCATCAAAAGTCAGCGCCGTGTAGCCCGAAACCTTCACTGCCTCCGTTAGCTGCAAGTTCTCCACCACCACCTGCTCAGCACGCGTGGCAGCAGCACCAGCATTCACCAGTTTCTTGCGAGTCTGGATCTGCAATCGCGATCCCATGTTCGCAGGCAGCGGCTGCTCCCAGCGCAACTCCACTCGCTGCCCCACGCGCTTCCATTTTGCCATCGGGGAAGTCTGTGAGGTCAGGGTCACCAAGTCTTCGCCTTCTGGCAGAGTCAGGCGTGCTTCATTCAAAACACGATCCGCCTGAAGCATCACCAGTCGGTCGATCTGCACATCGCTGCGATGCACTGAGATTAGCCCGTCCACGACTGCCTCCAGCCGAGGTTTTGAGGTGCGCACCGTGATCTTTGGCTCCGCCGCGCTGAGCTGAAAGCGTAGCTTCCCGCCCTCGATCTGCTTCGCGCCTGACACAGCCAGCATCTCAAGATCAGCGCTCATTTGCACTGTCCCCGCAATCAAAATAGGCGCTCCTGTTTTGACCAATGGCACAGCCAGTTCCACCGCGTTTGACTGTGTCCAATCTGCCGCCGACGGACGCCTCAAGGCCAGATTCACCAAGGTCGCACCAGAGCTCCGCTGCATCCGCAAGATCAATTGATCCCCTTCTTGCCTCCAAGCTTGGACATGATTCCCTGTCACCTCAGTCACTTGCACTTCTGCATCCGCAAGAGGCCAGCGCAGTTCCACCTCGCGCCCACTGCCACCAGCAACTTTCAGCGGTAGCCGCACCCGCGTGGAGACGCCCGTCTCGGCGATTTCAATCTCAGCTTCCACAGCATCCACTTCACTGCTCGCCACCACTCGCGCCGCCTCGTTTCCCTGGCCGAAATAGATTCGAGCAGCCCTTGCAGCCTTGTCTGGTAACGGGCTAAGCGTTTCGCGCACAGCGAGATGATCAAACGCCGCGGTGACGCCATTGCCCACTCGCATACTGGCGGACCCACCCAGCACTACCGCATTTTGAGGAACTTCTAGCTCCACTCGACCTGCACAGAGCACATCAGGGATCTCCACCAGCGTCTCGCCAGTGCTTTGACTTCCGACTTGTGCCACCTCCGTCTCAAAGCGCAGCTTCATCACGCCCGGCCCGCGAGCATAAAGAATCAAGGGACGCACGACAACCCCATCGCGATCTGTCTCCTGCCCCAGCATCGCCAACAACGAACCACCTTCGGCTGAGAGTGATCGCAATGACAGTGGCCAACTGATGGAACCCATCATCCAGCCTTGGCGACTCGCCCGCACGGTCAACTCCCCCTGCAAAGACACCCGAGCTTTGCCAGCCTCTGCCTTTCCTCGCAGCACTAAGGATTCAATGATGAGCTGATCAGGAGCACCAGGGTCCACCGCATCGGTCGGGCGCACTTTTCCTGCATCACGAATCAAAACTTCGTACTGCTGTGGCGTCAGCATCACGGCTTTGGGATACTGCTTCAGCACGGCATCCAATTGATCCGATGGCACCCAGAGTTCCTGCCGATCTGGTTCGCGCGGTGCAGGCGGCACAGCCTCTGCGCATAGGCTTCGCGGCTGCTGCAGCGCCATCGCCAGCAGCAGCCACACGACCCGCGCGCCGCATTGGCAGCGTGGGTTATTTGTCTTCATTAGCGTCCTCCTCAGATGCAGGATTCAGGTCAGGGAATTCCAGCGAATCCACCACATGCGGCAGAGGATCAGGTGCTGCTGCCGGAGCAGGTGTCGGCGGTGGTTGGGTCGTCACGGGCGGACGCTGCGGCGGCATCGTCCGCTCAGGGGCAGGACGTGCGGCGGCAGCCGGTGGCTTTTTCCCGCCGGACGCCCGCCAGTCCCTGACCTTCTGCCACGGCGACCGCAAAACGGCCGGGAGACACTTCAGCAACCACAAGCCGGTCATCACACCGGTGCCAAGAATCACCGCGACGGCGATGGGAACATTGGCAGCGTGCAAAAGTCCCGTCGCCAGCACGCCACCCACTCCCAAAAGAACCACATAGCCCAGTTTCTTCCCAGCCCCGGCACTCCAGAGGAGCAGCCCCAGCAGCAGAGCGCCCAAAAACGCCGCTGCCTGATAGAGAAAGGTGGTGCTCGCGCTGCGATAGCTGACGCCGATTTCCGCCGGAGCCCCCAGACGCCGCAGCACTTCTGCGTGTCCCTGCTCTGGCACTTGCACGCCATACAAGGCCTTTACTTGACCCGCCACAGCCGGCGGTGCCGACCAACGCGACTGATCCAAACTGCCCGGTTGCGGACCAAATGCAGGCACGAGCGCATCGACCAATCGCTTGGCACGCAACCACCCACGGGAGCGCGCATCCTGTGTCAGAGGCCCATCAAACCCCGTGTAATGCCAGGCTTCAGGCAGGAAGAGCCGATGCCGAGTCTCCAAGACACCTACGCTCAGCAGATCCGGCACCACAATCTTTAAGACACCACTGCTGCCGAGCTTTTCTCCTGCCTTCGCACTCGGCGTCTCGAACACGATGCGCACCGCATACGCAGCGCGCTCGCTCGTGCCGCTCTGCGATGGCAGACGCACCAGCAGATCTTCAGAGCCCTCACGGCGCATCGGTTGCTGCCCTTCCTGACCCACAAAAACATCTGCCACCAACCGACTGCCAGCAGGCAGATGCACGACGAGGAACTGCATGTCGTTGTTCTTGATCCAATAAATCGCCTCCGTCGTCTGGGCACCATCGCTGGCCACAGCGGTCGTCAAATCTGCGTGAGTCACCATGGCCTGAGGGACTGGGAAGTAGCTATTCTTCACCACCTCAAACCCCAGCTTCACAGGCAGAGAGCGATACTTGTAGGCCCAGCTCACCCCTGGACGCTGGAGTTCACTACTCAACTCACGCGCATCGATCTGTTCCAGCGTCTCGATCTTTGGCTCGCGCACTTCCAAACTATCCGCCTTCAGAATGGCTACTTGCCCCGTTTCTTGAAAGGCCCCAGGCACATGCAGTTGCAGCAGATCCACCTGACCTGCCTTACCCGGCTCAATCGCCATCGGCTTTTCATGCGATGCACTGAGGACGATGCTGCCACTGCGTTCCGCACGCAAAATCACTTCCCACAGCACATTCGTATCCAGGTCCGGCAGCGTTGGCTGTGCCGTGGGCTTGTAGGTCTTGTTGATCTCTTTGATCGCTGGATCGATGAAGCGCAGTTCCTCCGCGATGGTCTTTGGCACAGCCAAAACAAACCGGTCCGTCGCGGCATACGCCACTTCGAACGCCAGCGTCCATTGATGCCGCACAGATTGCTCCCGAGCCTCCACCAGCGTGCGAATATCCACACTGACCTGAGAGCTGCGGCTCTTGAAACTTAGCACCGCAGGCTTCGCCGCATCACGATAGCGAAAGCCCAGCTTCGTTGCCCCCACCTCAGCCACTCTCGGCCCAGGCATTAGCGAATCCGCCGGGCCACCGTCCACTACATCCTCCTGCTGAAAGTCCCCGAGGTCCTTCGTGTTGGGCTCCAGGCTGCTGTGCACACTGACGTGCAGCTTCGCCTCATGCCGGGTCGCGTCCTGCACGGTCAGCACTGGCAGGATCAAATCATCCGCCGCCTGACTGCGGGTCTGTTTGGCATGGATCACCAGCTTCACTGCGCCCGAGGTCTGCTGCTTCAATTTCACCGTCAGCACCTGCGGCGTCACCTTTGCATCCACGCTCCACTGATCCACTGCCCCCTCCACCTCCGTCACCATCCAGCCTTGCGGCAGATCAACCTTCACATCAAAGATCCCGACCCGCCGCAC
>CAZCAL010000123.1:0-7996 GCA_964496625.1 uncultured Verrucomicrobiaceae bacterium
ACTGCACCAGATGCACGCAACGCGGTGGAAGCGCTTCTGGCGGGCAACCCTGTGCCAGTGGAAGAAACCAAACCCCACGGTTGCTCCACCAAGTGGATTTCCAAGCGGGCCGCAGTGACCACCGATAACGAGAACTGGGAGAAAGGCACCGTCGATGTGGAACTGATCGATGAGGCGGGCATCGCTGCCTTGCGCAAGAATCCAACGAAGAAGCTGCGCATGATTAACATCTGGGCGACCTGGTGTGGACCTTGTGTGGAGGAGTTCCCAGAGTTAGTGAAGACCGCGCGGAAGTTTGGACTGCGCGATTTTGAGTTCATCACGATCAGTCTGGATGATCCCAAAACGATCACCGACGTGAAGGCATTTTTGGAAAAGAACAATGCCGTCATTCCCGCCAAGGTGAAGCCCACGCTGGCCGCAGAAGGTCGCAAGACCAACTCGTATGTCTTCAGTGGCAAGAGCACAGATCCTCTCATTCAGATCCTGAATCCTGATTGGGATGGCACCATCCCGCACACCGTCATCATCGCGCCAGGCGGCGAGATCGTGCTCAGTCACAATGGTCAAATCGAAGGCGAAAAACTGCGCACTTTCATCCTTGATCACATGGGCCGCTTTTATGTGCCTGAGGCTGAATCTGCGACGAAGTGAATGGCGGAAGGGGTGGGATTTGAACCCACGGTGAGGTTACCCCCACGTCTGATTTCGAATCAGGTGCCTTCAACCACTCAGCCACCCTTCCTTGAATTTCTCCAGCACTGTTCTGTGCGGGAGGACGGGGATTTTAACCCTTCCTTTTTCCTTTGCAAGCGTTCACGCTGCGGACTGTGCGATGGGTCAAATCGTTCGCCGACGTTTTTCCTGATTTTTTGTTCAATCATTGAGGGCTAATTTTCTGGCTTACCCATTCCTGACCAATTCGGTCAATGGAATCGGATTACTAGGAAGATGCCCCCGATCCCTTGAGTTTCCAAGGATCTGTCGTTTGCTGAGAATTTTCTCAGTTTTTGCTCTCAACGAAGGGCTTTTGACGCATAATATTTTTATTGTCCGTGGAACGCCCTAAACTGGGGTGTGAAACATTTCGTCCCCAACCCATAGACAAATTCTTCTTGGCCGAACACAATATGTTGTGCATGATCACCTTCGCGGCACGCAACATCTAGTATTTATGGTGACCGCTGCCGCATCCTTTGATTTTCCGAAAAATTTAGCTTCATCCCTCTTCTTTTTGACAAAAACGCCATGAATAAAACTTTCAAAGTCGGACAGCGCGAATTCATTCTCGATCAAGCAAAGGCAGAAGAAGCCTTCGCTGCGAAGCGCATCATCAATGGTCGTCAAACGATGACCTTTAACCTCCTTCCACTGAAGTATCAGTGGGCTTATGACCTCTATCGCGTCATGAAGGCCAATCACTGGGAGCCTGAGGACATCCAGATGCAGAAGGATGTTGAGCAATGGCGCTCTAACGAGATCTCGCAGAACGAGCGCTGGATCATCATGATGGGTGTCGGGTATTTCTCCGCTGCTGAAGGAATCGTGGGCGATAATATCCAGCACGTCATCCGTCAATTGGTCACCGCCCCTGAGCTGAAACTGGTGCTCGGCCGCCACGCCCACGAGGAAAATATCCATGCGGACAGTCTCCTCTACATGATCAGCTCCCTGGGCATCAATCCGCATGAATGCGAGGCCATGTTTGAGCAAGTTCCCACGATTGTGAAAAAGAACGAGTTCGTCACACGCGTCTCCCACAGCCTGCGCCGCGATCTTGATCTTACCGATCCTGAACACAAACGCTTGCTGGCGAAGAACATCTTCATGTTTGGGCAGTGCATGGAGGGCACACAGTTCTACGGGCTGTTTGGCATGATCCTCAGCCTCTACCGCCAAAACAAATTCCCCGGCATCGGCCAGATGTTCCGCTACACCCTGCGCGATGAGAGCAATCACATCGAGCTGCTGCGGAACCTTTTCATGGATCTGGTGGAAGAAAACCAAGAAATCTGGACGGCTGATTTCCGCGAGGAACTCGTCGCCACCATGCGTGAGGCCGTCGCGCTGGAAAAAGAGTTCATTCGCGATTGCCTCCCCGTGAATGCGGTGGGTCTCAGCGCTGATGAATTTGAGCGCTACATCGACTTCATCGCCGACCGCCGCCTCGCTGGCTGTGGCCTGCCACCACTGAATCCTGGAGCCACCAATCCGCTGCCTTGGCTGGCGGAAATGATGGACATTCGCAAGGAGCAAAACTTCTTCGAAGGTAAAGTCACTGACTATCAAAAGTCGTCAAATCTCCACATGGGGAGCGACGACGAACTGTAAACGTATCCTTTTTGTGGACCACTCCCGCCGGAGATTTGCTGGCGAGGGCAATCCATCTGCTACAATCGTTCTGACTCGTTAATTAAGCTACCGCCACACACCACCGCCTCCCTCTCTCCCGCCATGATCACGAACCTCCTCCACGAAGACGCTGAACTGAAACGCGTCACCCAAAAACCCAAGGACCAAAAGCCCCAGTTTGAATGGAGTTCTTTGGCTACGAACGGGGAAGACATCCTGCCCAAGCCCATCAAGGTCAATGTCGGCGGCGCAGATCGTGATTTTGATGAACGCGAGATCGCGGACACCGTAGGCTGCGCCATCGCGGATCTGCTTCTCGCCCGCCAGCGCGAGAAGGAAATTTTCAATGAGCAAAACCGCAACCTAGTGCAACAGATTGCGCGGTCAGTGACGCAGGAACTCCATCAGCGCTCTAGTGAACTGGGAGAAGAGGCTCCTGCAGTCAGCGCGGCAGACATTTATCAGGTGATCGAAAAGGTGCTGGTGAAACACAATGCGCATGACGTGGCGCGCACCTTGGCGGAAAAGCAGAAGCATTTGAACGAGCGGCAGACCAGCGGGACTCCATCGCCTCTTTTGGTGCCAACCAAGGTGATCCGCCGCAATGGCCAGCTGGTGCCGTGGAACCACAACAAGATCGAGATCGCTGTGCGCAAGGCATTCCTCTCGCTTGAGCTGGACTCCTCCCCAGCCGTTCAGATCGCTGAAGCCGTCAGCGGCGCAGCAGCAAAGGATGCGAAGCAGTTCATGCACATCGAAGACGTGCAAAACATGGTGGAAGAAGAGCTGATGAAGCAGGGCTTCTACAAAGTCGCACGCTCCTACATCCAGTACCGCGCTCTGCGCAATAACCTGCGCGATGGAGAGGAAGATGAAGCGCAGAAGGCAGCCGTGCTGGAGTCCGAGCAGCAGCAAGCTCTCGTCATGGTGAAGACGACCAATGGCGATAGCTACCTCTGGGACGGACAGGACCTGAAGAAGCGCATCGATTTCGCCGCATTGGGCCTCGAGCTATGCCTTCCACGCAACGAGATCGAAATGGAGCTGCGCCGCTCCATCTTCAACGAAATCACCGAGGAGGCACTCAAGACCACCATCATCCTCAATGCGCGCACGCTGATGCAGGAAGACGCGGACTTTGCCAAGTTCGCCGCACGCATGTTGCTGACCTACATTTATGAAGAAGTGCTGGGCTGGGACATCGTCCGCGATGGCATCGAGCAATTGCCAGCCTTCCACCGCCGCGCTTTCCGTCGCAACCTCGCGCGTGGTGTTGAAATTGACCGCATCCACCCACGCCTGCTTGAGTTTGATCTCGACAAGCTTGCCGACGCGCTGGACCCAGCGGCGGACATGGACTTCGATTTCCTGGGCATCCAGACACTCTATGATCGCTACCTGATCGTCGATAAGAAAGCCAAGCCAAACCGCCGACTCGAGGCACCGCAGCTCTTCTGGATGCGCGTGGCAATGGGTCTCTGCGTCGCTGAAAAGGAAAACCCAGAGGAGCGCATCGTCGCCCTTTATCGCCTCTACAAAGGCCGCCGCTTCTGTTCCTCCACGCCGACGCTCTTTAACAGCGGCACCATGCATTCCCAGCTCTCATCCTGCTATCTCTACAAGGTGGATGACAGCATCGAGTCCATCATGATCCGCGGTATCGCAGAAAACGCCTTCCTCTCCAAGTGGGCCGGCGGCTTGGGTGGCTCTTGGACCGCGGTACGCGGCACAGGCGGTTACATCAAAGGCACCAACGGTGAAAGCCAAGGCGTCATCCCCTTCCTCAAACTGCACAACGATCAGCTCATCGCCGTCAATCAGGGTGGCAAACGTCGTGGCTCCGGCTGTGCCTACCTCGAAGTCTGGCACAATGACATTGAGGACTTCCTCCAGCTCCGCGTCAACACGGGCGACGAACGCCGTCGCACGCACGATCTGAACACTGCCAACTGGATTCCTGACCTGTTCATGAAGCGCATGGAACAGCGCAAGACCTGGACACTCTTCCGCTCCGACGAAGTGCCTGATCTTCATGACCTCTACGGCAGTGCCTTTGAAAAGCGCTACGAAGAGTACGAAGAAATCGCCAAGCGCGGCGAAATCTTTGGCCGTGTCGTTCAGGCCATCGACCTCTGGAAGACGATGTTGAAGTCCATCTTTGAGACTGGACACCCATGGATCACTTTCAAAGACCCTTGCAACGTCCGCAGCCCACAGGACCACACTGGCGTCATCCACAGCTCCAATCTCTGCACCGAGATCACGCTGAACACGAACGCAGAAGAAACGGCGGTTTGTAACCTCGGCTCCATCCTCATCGATA
The DNA here is from genome assembly GCA_964496625.1 of uncultured Verrucomicrobiaceae bacterium. Classification (GTDB taxonomy): domain Bacteria; phylum Verrucomicrobiota; class Verrucomicrobiia; order Verrucomicrobiales; family Verrucomicrobiaceae; genus JACKQF01. Next base: position 4,676 of record CAZCAL010000123.1, read on the forward strand.
ACCATCTGGATGACAGCGGTAACATCGACCACAAGAAATTGCGCGACACCATCCGCACCGCCGTCCGCATGTTGGACAACGTGATCGACATCAACTTCTACCCAACCGAGGCAGCGCGGAATGCGAACATGCGCCACCGTCCGATTGGGCTCGGCGTCATGGGCCTGCAATACGCCCTCTACCGCAAAGGCCTGCCTTTCGCGTCTAAAGAAGCCGTCGAATTCAATGACGAGATGATGGAAGCCATCGCCTACTACGCCTACGAGGCCTCCAGCGATATCGCAGCAGAGCGCGGCACCTACCTTACCTACAAGGGCTCCAAGTGGGATCGCGGATTGCTCCCACAGGACACTGTCGATCTCCTGGAAAAAGAACGCGGCGAGACGATCGAGGTCCCACGCGGCGGGAAGATGGACTGGTCCGGTCTGCGTGCAAAAATCGCCAAGCACGGCATGCGTAACAGCAACGTCCTGGCCATTGCCCCTACCGCTACCATCTCCAACATCATGGGCAGCAGCGCCTGCATCGAGCCTCTCTTCACCAACATGTACACCAAGAGCAATCTCTCGGGCGACTTCATGGTGCTGAACCCCTACCTCGTCCGCGACCTCAAGAAGCGCGGTTTGTGGACCCCAGAGATCCAAGCCCGCCTCAAATACACCGATGGCGAACTGGAAGGCATCGAGGAAATCCCGCTCGACCTGAAGCGCAAGTTCTCCACCGCCTTTGCGATTGATTGGAATTGGATCGTCGAAGCCGCAGCCCGCCGCCAGAAGTGGATCGATCAGAGCCAGTCCGTGAATCTCTGGTTCGGAGACAAAGACATCCGTCCACTCTCCCACATGTATCGTGCCGCCTGGCGCAAAGGGTTGAAGACCACCTACTACCTCCGCACCCGCGGAGCCTCCAACATCGAAAAAGCCACCTCAGAAGTGGAAAAAGAGAAGCGCGGTATTGTGGCCCAAACCGCCGCCAAACGCGAATACAGCGCCGAAGAAGTCCGCGCCTGCTCCATCGAAGCCATGCGCAACGGCGGAGAGTGTGAGGCTTGCCAGTAAACCAAACCTTCGTGACGCAGGCCCCTCTCACCTCACCCCGAGATGCCCGCCGAGCCCAACCCCTCAGACCGGTCTGACAAGTCCGACTCGTCAGGCCAGTCTAGGGGTTCGCGTCCCTCCAAGCCCTCCGACCCGTCCGACAAGAAACCCGACGAAGAGCCCTTCTTCCTCCCCCACGGCGGTTACGAGAACCTCCGCAGCTATGTCGTCGCCGAGGCCGTCTATGACGCCACCGTCGTCTTCTGCAACCGCTTCATTGATAAAAGCAGCCGTACGCACGATCAAATGATCCAGGCCGCTCGCAGCGGCGTCCGCAATATCTCCGAAGGCAGCGGTGCCGCCGCCACCTCCAAAAAAATGGAGATGAAACTCACCAACGTTGCTCGGGCCAGCCTGAACGACGAACTCGCCAAGGACTACAAAAGCTACCTCCTTCAAAGCGGCCTCCGCCTTTGGCACAAAGATTCCCGCGAATGCCTTGCTATGCGCGAGCGCCTCAAGCACGACGTTTTTCCCAACCTGCCTGCGCCCAAGTCCAAAGAGCAAGTCATCCTCACCGGCCTGGCAGGTCTCGCCGACTTTGTAAAAAGAGCGGAGCCCGAGTTCGCCGCCAATGCCATGCTTTGCGCTATCAATCAGGCCGCGTACCTGTTGAAACGCCAGCTTGAGAGTCAGGCCAAAGATTTCAAAGAAAACGGCGGCTTCACGGAGCGCCTCCACGCCAGCCGCGTCCAAGCCCGCGCCGAACAGGCATTCCTCTGCCGCACCCGCTTCCCCCCCCGTCTGCGCTTCGCGGCCAAGGCAAACTCGCCTTGCCCAGCTCAAAAGCAATTTTCAACTGGCTGTATTTTTTCATTGCATCGGCACGCAGAACGTTTATCCTAAAAACTAAGGGCGTGGCGGCAGTTTGTCTGCACTCGCAAGGACAACGCATAGGCGTTGGAGTTGCCACGTCAGATAGTAAGCGCCTTCCGAGCTATCGTCGCAGTCGAATCTTTTGGATTCGTATGTGTGGCTCATAACAGAAACGGGACAGGCAAGTGCCTGCTCCCATGACTTTCAAATGCCCCGCCGGGTTGATCCGGTGGGGCGTTTCCCAGCCACATATGATCAGCGAACAAGAAATCATTCAATTCATTGTAGAGCAAATCAAGCAATCGCCTGGCGTGCTTGGTGCTCGTCTTGGAGCACTTGCGAATGCTCAGTTTCCAGGGGTCAATTTCCGAGCGGAATACAGGGGACTTCGCGGCTTTATTGAGCAGCATTGCGGCCCCGAGATTGAGATTGTGCGGGGGCAATGGGGGAAGGACGACTTTTATCGGTGGAGGGGAGATTCGGCAGCGACGGATTCCGTTGGCGCCATGCTTGACTCGCCTCTTGTCACTCTTCGTGAAAGAGCCACACCGTGGAGGGTATTCACCGTTCCAGATTCTGAGGCCCGAGTCTTTGTCAATCCGGAATCTGGAAACGTTCAGGTCGCGCAGGACAATGAATCAAATCCAGAATTGCCGTTCGTGGAGGTGCCGAAGCTCACGGCCGATGAACACCGTGAAATTGCGAACGAATTCTTATCGCAAATTGACATGAACGACCGCGGGCATTTTCATCAGCTATTGCAGACTGAAGACTTCTGGCAGAGGTGGTTTGCCATGACTCGCACATGGGAAGGAGGAAAATATTTAAAGCCGTGGCTAGCATTCCGCTTCGATGCAATTTGCGAACTATTCCGCCAACGGCTAGGGTCGTTAGGGGTGGCCGACAAAATCGTAGATACGTGTTTGGAAAGGCTCAAAAGGTCTAAATCGGCTGACCGCCCAGTTCCGACCGCAAACAAGCAAATTAGAACACCTTCACAAAATCCCTCCGCACCTCTGCGGGATATAGCGCGCGCGGCGTTAGAGGCGTTGAGCGAAGAAGAACTGCGTAGAATATGGTTGCCATTAGGAGTTATTGCCGATGCGGTTCGAGGACGCGAGACTCAGTAGCGCTGCACCCAAGGCCCAGGTCGTAATCGTTTGTCACGATGGAGACTTGGAAGAAGCGCATTCAATTATCACGGCGCACGCACCGCTGAATTGGGCTAAGCTCAACCAGATTTTTCTCCTTGAGGCTGGAACACGCGTAAAGTTTCGCAAATCCTCCGACGGAATCGTGAAACGTTTCATAGAGCAAGAACCCAGCAGGCTCCGGCGAACGCTGGATAAAATCGCTCCTCCAGAGGAGGCTGCCAGAGTCGTTGTTATCGGGAATACCCATCTGCAGA
>CAZCAL010000123.1:8006-11150 GCA_964496625.1 uncultured Verrucomicrobiaceae bacterium
GTTACCTCGCATTCTTGTGCAAAGTGGCCTAGACTGGTTGACTCATACTGTTGCCCTCGTAGACCACTATCACGACGTTGGGGTTGATCGTAACTCGATAGCCGCTTGGCGTGAACAGTTTGACCGAATGAAAGCAGGCTGGATCGGCGATGCGCTGCTTAAACTACTGGATTTTTGGCCCAGTAGCAAAGTTTGCGACGCTCTCTTTCAGATTCCAGGAGTGCCCTATCTTTCGTCGGAGGCAGAGAGCATAAATTGGCTCAGTTCTTACGACTGTATCGCATTCAACGAAACGGATACCGGTGAGAGCGCTGCTATTATTTGTCGATTCGCAAAGAAACGAGTTGGTGAGATATTGCTCAAAAAGCGCGTGAATCTTCGACGGCACCTCGAATCAGAGCCAAATCCAAGCCGCATTCTGTTTCTGGAAGATTGCCTCATGACAGGAACCGAGCTCAAAAAGCTGTTCGACATCTTTCCAGACGACCTCTTGTCCACCCATGAAATAGACCTCAGGTTTGCAAGTGGAACGGTTTTCGGACAGCAACGTCTTCAGACTTATTTAAATGGCAGAGATCTAACGCAGGTGCGGATTCTAGAGCCGCACGAAGGCTTCATTCCAAATCTCACCCCAGAAGGTATTAAAGCAGCCGAAGATGGTCGCCTACTAAATGCCCAATTCGAACTCGCAGATCCCACGAAGACGTTGATTAATGGAATTCAACTTCGTGCGGCAGGTCACTTCAAAAAATCGCAACGGAAGAACATGGTTACCTTTTGCGAAGCGATTGGATCACCTTTGATGCGACTGCACCTTCAACGAAAGAAATGGACTGACGAGCGAATTAACAGAGTCATGCCGTCTTGGGCACTTGGGCCGAGTGGCCTTGGGTTACTGGTTGGTTTCGCTCACGGTATTCCCAAGCCTGCCTTACCCCTATTCTGGCTTGGCGGAGATATTCGGGTTTCGGTATTTGGTAGGCAGTTTAAAGGGGATTGGTGTCCTTTATTTTCCAAGCCTGTAACTAATCCGTTCGGAATCAAGTCTGAAGAACTAAGGGAATGAGATATAAGAAAATGAGGGGTCAGGGAACGGGGTCAGGCGACATGAAAGCTTATAAAACAAGGGATTCGAGCGCTTTTCGTCCGTAGATGCGATTTGCTATGGTGTCGGTGCTATGAAGCAACCAACACACAGCAAAGCCGGGTCCGCAAAGGACAACCTCATCGTTGAAGCAGCCACGTTCATCGGGATCGACTACCACAAGCGTTACAGCGTGTTCCATGCTGTAGATGCCGCGGGTCGTGACCTGGGCAAGGGGCGCGTTGAGCATCATAGCCCGAAAGGGTTCCCTCAAATGCTGGCTCGGTGGCCCCATCCAAGGGTTGTCTTCGAAGCCTCCATGAACTGGCACTGGCTGTTTGAAGTGCTGGAAGAAGTGCTGCCTTCAGACCGCATCACCCTAGCCAACCCGGAGCAGTGCTTCTGCGCGGCCGCCGACCCCTCCTATCCTTCCTCAACATTCAACCCTCCTCTTCACGCCATGAGTAAGCCTCAAACTTCAACCTCCCCCAACGTCCAGGATCTTGAACTGGATAGTCCCCAACGCTGGACCGCAAAGCGCAAGGCCGCACTGATCATCGACATCCTCCAAGGCAAGACCACCGCAGCGGAGGCTGCTCGCCAGCATGCGCTGACCCTTGCCAGACCCCCTCACACCCCGTCCCCGCTCCACGTCTAGCCCCAACTCGGCCCGCACCCCTCAAAAGCAATTTCCTAGCAGTTCGGTGGCTGCATTTCTTCGTGAGTCTTTAGCCGCGGTGGCGTTTACCTCTGCCATGAATCGCCGCTCCTCTCTAAAGACGATCCTCGCCACGGGGGTCGCACCTTTTTTTGTGCCTGCTCATGTGCTGCGCTCGCAGACGGCCCCCTCAAACAAAATCACCCTGGGAGTCATCGGTGTGGGGGCTCAGGGCACGGGAGACATGCGGGCCTTTTTGAATCATGACGATGTGCGCGTCTCGGCTTTGTGTGATGTGAATCGCAAAAATATCGAGCGTGCTCAAGGGCTGCTAAAAGACCATTACGGCAGTGCGGATGCCAAGGTTTACCAGGACTTCCGCGAGCTGAATCGTGATTCAAGCATCGACGCCGTTCTCATGGCTCTCCCTGTCCATTGGCATAGCATTCCTTCTGCGGATGCCGTGCTTCAGGGTAAACACATTTATCACGAGAAGCCGATGGCTCTCTCCCTTCAGGAATCAAAGCTCGTGCGGGCCGCCGTGCGGAAAAAGGGAATCGTGTTTCAATTCGGCACACAGCAGCGCTCTGACATGAAATTCCGTTGGGCTGCTGAGCTGGCGCAAAACGGCCGCCTCGGCAGACTGAAGGAGATCCAAGTCGGCGTGCCAGGTGGTAAGGTCATGCCTGCTTGGACGGAGCAGCCTGTGCCTGACCATGTCGATTGGGATCGTTGGGTCGGCCCAGCCCCCATGACACCTTTTCACGTGGAAAAGTTGAAGCGCGACAACCATGAGAACATCAGCCATTTTTCTCTCGGCATGATTTCCTGCTGGGGCATTCATCATCTCGACATCGCTCAATGGGGCAATGGCACCGATACCACCGGTCCGACGCGTGTCAGCGGCAGTGCCCAATACCCTGAAGCTGGGGGCGGCTGCGATGCCATGCTGAGTTGGAAGATCCGCTTTGAATATGCCAATGCCGCTCCCATTACCTTTGTCAATCAAGGGGACGAGATTGGTCATGGAGCACGATTCATCGGCGAAAACGGCTGGATTCATGTGGTGCGTGGTAACATCACTGCGAGTGAAGAAGGTCTCCTCCGCGATCCTCAAAACAAGGTCGGCACCATGCCTATCAAGCTCCCGGTTAGCTTGGAGCATACGCGCAATTTCATCGATGCTATCCAGGGTAAAAACCAGGCCATCTGTGGCATCGAGACCGCCGTGCGCAGTGATACTCTACCGCAAATCGCGGCGGTGTGCCTGAAAGCGGGCCGTGCCCTTAGTTGGGACCCTGTGGGCGAAACCTTTGGCCACGATGCGGATGCCAATGTCCTGATGCGTCACCGCCCAATGCGTGGCGACTGGACGCTGCCTGAGGTGTAGCAGAACAAGCCT
>CAZCAL010000124.1:0-11064 GCA_964496625.1 uncultured Verrucomicrobiaceae bacterium
TGAAGCAGCTGGACTCTCGCATCGTGGCGAAGCGTCCGCTGGACATTGTGTTTTACGGTCTGGCGGATGCGGCGGGGGCAGAGGTGGCAAGCCAATCGGCGGTGTATGATCTGCTGAGTCGCGCTGGGCTGCGCAAGGCGGATTTGGTCTGGGAGGCGGAGACGGCGGAGGACCTGCTGAGGGCGATTCGTGAACTGGATGAGCGGCGCAGAACGCTGCCATACGAGACGGATGGTGCGGTGATCAAGGTAGATAGTTTTGCGGATCAGCGTGACCTGGGGGCTACCAGTAAGTCGCCGCGCTGGGCCATCGCCTACAAGTATCAGCCGGAGCAAGCGGAGACAAAACTGCTGGCGGTGGATATCCAGGTGGGTCGCACTGGGGCGCTGACGCCAGTGGCGCGTCTAGAGCCAGTGTTTCTGAGTGGTTCTACGGTATCCAATGCGACACTGCACAACTTTGAAGAGATCGAGCGCAAAGACATCCGTGTGGGCGATACGGTGGTGATCGAGAAGGCGGGGGAAATCATCCCGGCGGTGGTGGTGGTGAAAAAGGAACTGCGCACGGGGGAGGAGACGGTGATCCAGCGCCCGACATGCTGTCCGGTCTGTGGCAGTGCGGTGCGCCAGGACGAGGAGCAGGTGGCGATCCGTTGCACTAACTTTGCCTGTCCTGAGCAGGTGAAGCGACGCATTGAGCACTTCGTTGCCCGCGGTGCGATGGACATCCGTGGTCTCGGGGAGCAGGTGGTGGGGCAATTGGTGGATATTAAACTGGTGACTGATCCTGCGGACCTTTACCAGCTCAACGAACTACTGCTGGCGAGGTTGGAGCGGCAGGGGACAAAGAGCATCGACAACATGCTGAAGGCCATAGCGGAAAGTAAGACGCAGACGCCATGGCGACTGGTTTTTGGTCTGGGTATCCTCCACGTGGGCGCCTCTTCGGCGCGGTCTATCATCGAGCATTTTGGCTCCATCGATGCCCTGTCTGCGGCGACTGTGGAGGAACTTTTGCGCTGTGAAGACATCGGAGAGATCGTAGCGACGAGCATTCACGATTGGTTCCGCGATGAGCGCAACATTAACCTCATCAATCGCCTGCGTGAGTCCGGGCTGACCTTTGCGCAAAACAGCGCTCTGGCGGCGTCGGATAAGCTCGCAGGGACGACCTGGGTGATCACGGGGACGCTGAGCAAACCTCGTGAGGAGATCGCAGAAACGATCCGATCCCACGGCGGAAAAGTGTCTGGCAGCGTGAGTGGCAAGACCAGCTATGTGCTGGCTGGCACGGACGCCGGCAGCAAGCTGGATAAGGCGACCAAGCTGGGCGTCAAGGTAGTGGACGAAGCCACGCTGGCAGAGCTAATCGGCGAGTAAGCGCCAAATTACGCGTCGAGTCCGAAAGCCGTGTGGACGGCACGGGCGGCGCGCTCGATTTCTGCTTCATCGACGGTGACAGCGACCTTGATTTCAGAGGTGGAGATCATCTGGATATTGATGCCAGCGTCTGCCAGAGCACCGAACATGCGGGAGGCGACGCCAGAGTGGCTACGCATGCCGATACCGACAACGCTGAGCTTCGCGATGCCGGACTGCGTGCGGAGGGCTACACCTTCGCCGAGTTCTGGAAGCACGGGGGTAAGGGCAGCCTCTGCTTTCTCTAGTTCAGCGCCACTGAGGGTGAAGGAAATGTCAGTGGTGCTGTGGAAGGATACGTTCTGCACGATCATGTCGATGACGATGCCGGCCTTAGCCAGCGCCCCGAAGATGATGGAGGAGATCCCTGGGCGATCTGGCACGTCATCAATGGTGACTTTTGCCTGATTGCGTTCGAGACTGACGCCGCGAACGACGACGGATTCCATGCCTTGATTTTCTTCTTTCACGAGGGTGCCTGGGTTATTGTTCATGCTGTTGCGCACTTCAAAGCGGACGCCAAATTTTTTGGCAAATTCGACGGAGCGGCTTTGCATCACTTTGGAGCCGCTGCTGGCCATCTCCAGCATTTCATCGTAACTGATTTCGGGGATCTTTTGAGCAACGGGAACGACGCGCGGGTCGCAGGTATAGACGCCGTCAACGTCGGTAAAAATTTGGCAGAGGTCGGCCTTGATTGCCCCAGCCATCGCAATGGCGGTGAGGTCAGACCCCCCGCGGCCAAGGGTGGTGATTTCCCCGTTGTCGGTCTGGCCCTGAAAGCCTGCCAGCATGACGATATTCCCTTCGTCCAACATGCGGCGCACGGCATCGGGCGTGATATTGACGATGCGGGCCTTGGTATGGACGCGGTCCGTGGAGATGCCAGCCTGTGCCCCTGTGAGGGAGACTGCCTTGCCGCCCATGTCATTGATGGCCATGGCGGTGAGGGCGATGGTGGTCTGTTCTCCAGTGGCTAGGAGAACATCCATCTCGCGCTCGGTGGGCTCGCTGGAGACGGCTTTGGAGAGTTTGATGAGGTTATCCGTGACGCCGGACATGGCGGAGACGACGGCGACGACTTGGTTGCCTGCGCGTTGAGTTTCCAAAATGCGCTGGGCGCAATTGCGGATTCGCTCGGGGGTGCCGACGGAGGTACCGCCGTACTTCTGGACAATGAGGGCCATGGCTGGAAAAAGGCGCGCAGTGTGACACGGAACGCGTTGGACTCAAGCGGGAAGTGTGAACCCTCCCGGGGAGGGACTCATTTCGATGAGAGGCTAGTTCTTCTTCGCTGATGCGGCTGCCTTTTTGTCGGTGGGAATTGCCTCAGTCTTGGGTTCCTGCTTTCCAACAGGTTTCTCCTCCGCCGTGGGCTCTTTCATCTCAGGAACGGCAGGTGCAGATGCCGGTGGTTCCGTCGACAAGGGGCCAAGGTTGAGTGGGTCATCGTCATCCAGTGGGAGATCTCCCCCACGCACTTCGCGCCGGATCTGGGCGGGAACATCGGCGGGAGAGAGTGGAGGGAGAAGGGGGTTCGGACCCATGCTCCACGGCCCATTGGGCAGAGGAGAAGGTCGAAAAGGCACATCCAACGGACCACTGCCACCGGTGCTGGTTCTACCGAAAGCGGCCTCCGTATCGTGCTGTGCTAAGATCTGCGCATCGGTGATGACGCGGTGATTGCCGATGACACGCACTTTCGCGCCATACATGAAAAACACGGTATATTCGTCCATGCCCTCAATGGTGCTGCCGCCGCGCTGGAGGATGGGTCGCCCACGGACGATGACTTCGTCCTCGGAGAGGTAGGCCTCGTGGCAAAGGATGCGGGCCGGTTCCCGAAACGAGACTTCAAGATAAACTTTGCCACGGGCACGAACACGGCGCGGCGTGCCATCGGCATTTTCGCTGAGAACATCTATTTTTTCCGCAGCGACCTTAAAAAACGGCGGCATCTCCAGCTGATTTGGAGTCAGGCGCTTGGCCTCTTCAAAGTTCATCGTGGAAAGGATGAGGACCTCATCAGAGACTGGCGGTGCCTTGACATCCGGCGGCGGCAATGGGCCAGTGATCGATTTGCAGCCGATCTGAAAGGCGAGCGAAACGACGATGCCGATGAACTGGAGGCTGGTGAACAGGCGATGCACTGGAGGAAAGTTGGCTGGAATGCGGAGAGGCTTTTTCAGACTACAACAATCCCGCGCAACGCTCACCTTGAAAATTCTGGAATCCCCCGACGCTGGTAAGTGATCACTTCAGCAGCGGGCTCGAGGTCACTGGTGCGGTGGAGCGGGAATTGGTCAGTGGCGATCCATTCGTCGGTGCAAATCTCGGGGAAAGCTAAGCCGCTGCCGAGATTTTCCGCGACGCGCGTAATGACTGCTTTTTGCACTAGCGGCCACGCGGCTGCGTAGGTGGCTGCTCCGCCGCAGACCCAGACCTCTTCAGCGCCTTCAGATGCCGCCAGATCTAAGGCTGACTGGACAGTGTGAACGACATTTCCGACCTGCGGACGAAAGTCACTGGACTGTGTGAGCACCATCGGATGGTGATCCTTGAACCAACCCAGCATTTCTTGAAAGGTGCGTCTACCTAGTAGCAACCATTTTCCAGCCGTGATGGCCCTGAAGTGTTCCCGATCTGCAGGCAAATCCCAAGGAACCCCCGTGTCTCGCGAAACAAAACCATCGGCGGATACCGCCGCGATGGCGCAGAGCAGTGGGGAACTCATTGATGACCCTTTAGAACAGGGCGGAGTCGCCCTCGTGCAAGATCCTCACTCGTTGGAGGAGATCGCGATTCATGGCGGCCTGCTCCAGGCGCAGTTGGGGCTCGTGCAAAGGCTCATTGCCAAGCGGGAAGGTATTGTGGTGCATGGGCACGAGGAGTCCTGCCTCCATCATCTCAAAGGCGTCCAGCGCCTCCTCTGGATTCATGTGCACCGGCCGACCGGAAGGGGCCTCGTAGGCACCGATGGGCATCAGCGCGACATCGATCCGGGCGCGGCGACCAATTTCGGCGAAGCCATCAAACATGGCGCTGTCGCCGCAGTGGAAGAGGGTGCGCTCGTCGTCCTTGATCAAGTACCCGCCGAACTTGCGATGGGTATCGTGAATCATCCGCGCCCCCCAATGGCGGGCAGGTGTCATGGTGATCGTCAAGTCTTCGAATTCGCAGGAGTGCCAGGTGTCCAGCTCCACGATCTGCCCAAAGCCACAGCGCTTCACGACGGAGCCGACACCTTTTGGAACGATGATTGGTTGCCCATGGGCCAGCCGCCGCAGGCTTGGCAGGTGCAGATGGTCAAAGTGCGCGTGCGTCACAAGGACTAGATCGACGGTTGGCAGATCATGTGGCCAGAGGCTCGGGTGGCGCACCCTTTTCACCGGACCGTGCCACAACGCCCAGTTGGGATCGATTACCAGGTTGGATCCTGCCATTTGGACAAAAAAGCCAGCGTGCCCTAGCCAAGTGACACCGATTTCGGGATGGCTGGCCAAGGGGATACTGACAATCTCGCGCCCTGGCTCGCGAGGCGTCAGGAGAGAGGGAATAAGCACCTCGCCAAGGAACTGCCAGTTCCGCTGGCGCCAGCCCTCGGTTGGCTGCAGGCCGATGTGGTTCGCGTCCTCAGGTTTTGCAAGGAGGGAGAGGAGACGCTTCCGCGCCGGATCTGAGGTCTGCCACTCCGACGACTTCAAAGAAGGCGCCCCTGCGGATTCCAGAGGATCGTGAATCATGCTAGTTTAGCGGAATTGAAAAAGCGCTGACAGTCAACATTATGGAATTTCCAGGTCAGGTGCAAGAGCCAAAATGGGAAATATCTGCCACCGGGATGGGTGAGTTACGCGATGCCAAAGATCTTTTTGAGTGTGGCTGCGTCTGCCTTCGTGGCCAGTAAAAAGGACTGTTTGCCGTCGCTCCACGTCGCGAGGTTCCATCCCTTGGAATTTTCAAAACGTGGCGCTGATTGCGGCGGCGCGGCGTCGAGACTTTCATTGCTGAACACGACAAGGTGCGCCTCTTCGCCGGGGGCAATCTGGAAACAAATGATGGTGGCGGGACGGTCGCCAATCTGGATGCACTTGCAGCCGTAGGTTGGCAATCCTTCGAGGCTAGCCGGCAGTCGAATCGGGCTAGGGGCTTTCATTGGTGAGAGCACAGATTTTACTGCTGCGAGGGTATGCGAGTGATCATCCAGAGACGACAGGCCGTATTGAAGTTTTACGACTGCCGCGAGTGACTGCGCTTCCCAACTGGGCATTTGCTGCCGTACTGGCCAAAGGAAGAGCCAACCGAGGGCCAAGCAGGCTGCGGCTGCGGTGGTCACAAAAATAGGGCGTTGCCAGAATGGTATGCCACGGCGCTGCATCTTGCCTGCAGAGAGCAAACGGTCTCGAAGGCCCGGTGCGATGCTGGAATCGTAGAGCGCTGCTGATGCTTCTTCGTCAAACCGTGTCCGCGTCGTCACCCACGCCCCCAGCGCGGGGTCATGAGCTGCAAAATCGAGAGCCTCAGAGGATGCATCCTCTGGACGCAACGTCGTGGCATCGAGTTCGAGTCTGGCATCTTCCAAATTCATCGGGCAGCAGGGGCGTTGAAGTTTGGGGCGATGGTGTTGACCTGACTGTCCTCCATTCGTGTGAGGATCGCGCGGAGGTGATCTTTGGCTCGAGATAACCGAGACATCACGGTGCCAATCGGCACTCCGAGGGTTTCGGCAATGTCTCGGTAAGACAGTTCCTTCAAATAGAAGAGGACCAGTGGAGCCCGGTAGCTGGGGTCTAGTTCCGCCAGGGCCGAGTGCAGGGTTGCGTTGTCCATGCGCGGCAGTTCGTGATCTGGCTCTTGGGCGGACCCGTGGATTTCAGGCTGAAATTCCACGGTCTCAAACTTCTTTTCCCGGCGGGCCATCGTGAGCCACTCCCGGTAGATCGTGGTAAAGAGCCAAGTTTTGACCTTTCCTGCCTCACGCAGCGTGTGACCTTTGCGCGCCCATTGCAAAAAAGTATGCTGGACCAAATCCTGTGCCGTCGCATCGTTGCGGCACATGCTGAGTGCAAACCGATAGAGCCCCGTGTAGTGGGCATCTACGATCTGTTCAAAGGTAGGCAGCATCTCCGTCACACGCGGAGCTATCGGGCGGTCCGGGGCGAGGTCAAGGAACATGTTCAGGGCTGTCTGCATCTGGGGTGGTCAGAGATGGGAGGGGCAAATGTGGAGATTATTCCCAGGGTTTGGTTTTTTGCGCAGCGTCACCTCAAATGAAACCGCTTGCGGCAGTCGATGGCACCGTGGAAGAAACCCATGTCATGAGTGATGATTTAGCCAGCCAGAAGCAGACTCTGCGTGCCAGGATGCGGTTGAACCTGCGGGAGTTGCATGCGCCGCAAGTCGCGGATTGGTCTGTGGCCTTGATGGAACGTCTGCTGACGCTTGCAGCGAGCTGGCCGCCAGAAAGGAATGTTGCTCTGTTCGGCGGACTCAAGGCGGAGCCGGATCTACTTTCCGATTTGTTGCCGAAGTTGGTTCAAATGGGGCATCGGGGAGTGCTGTTCGCGATTGAGGGTGACCACCTAGAGGCCTACGAGGTGCGTCTCGCCGGGGATGCGGTGCGCGGAATGATGCGCGTCTGGGAGCCCGTTCGGGTTCCTGCTCGACGATTGGCGCTCTCCCAAATTGATGTGGTGCTCACGCCGGGGTTAGCTTTTGGAACGGAGGACGGTTCCCGACTCGGGCGAGGCCGTGGTTTTTATGACCGCTTTTTTGCTGAGGCTGGTTCGTCGGTCGTGAGGATTGGCGTGGGATGGGATATGCAAATGCTCCCAAAGGTTCCTTCTGAACCTCACGACGCCGTCATGAATGCGTTGGTGACGCCAACTCGGTGCATTGACTTTCCTTAGCCTGATCCGGTCTTTGAATTACGCAAACAAGGGGGGCTGCATCTCAAAAGGTGGGATGCGGACGCATACAGGGCGTCCCTCCTCAGTCGTTCCGAAAAACGACCCCGTGGCAGTACTCTCTGACTTGATGACATGGTAGGAATCGTAGCTGAATGTTTGGCCTGGCGAGAGATTCGGGAACTGACCCACAACGCCATCTCCTTCCACGACCATGGTGTCTCCGTCCGTATCGCGGACAATCCATTTGCGGCCAAAAATACGGATCGTTTCCTCGGAGCCGTTGTGGATACTGATGTGATAGACAAATGGGTGCGGCCGATCCGGTGGGGCCGGGCGCGACACGTCATATTGCACACCATCGACGGTGACGTTTAGTCCTTCGAGCAATTCAAATTCAACATTCACTCCCCCACTCATATCAGAAATCTGCGCGGGGACAAGGGCACGTATCGAAGTTGCTATCCACCAGAAAACAGCCAGACTCCCAAAATCATGACGCCGCCTCCCATTCTCACCATCGCCGGATCGGACTCATCCTGTGGTGCGGGAGTGCAGGCTGACCTGAAGGCAATCACCGCGCTAGGCGGCTACGCGCTGAATGCGCTGACCAGCGTCGTGTCTGAGATCCCTGGACAGGTCTCGTTGTTGCGGCATCTGGACGTTGATTTCATCGTGGATCAAATTCGGATTCTCTTTGCTGGATTCCCCATCGCCGCAGCCAAATCGGGGATGCTTGGGGGGCGCGATCAGGTCCAGGCGGTGGCGGATGCTTGGCGGAAGTTTGCCGGGCGACACACGCCGCTAGTCATCGACCCGGTGATGGTGGCGACGGGCGGTGGTAAACTTTTGGAAGATGAGGCAATCCTCTCGCTGCTGGAAGATTGGCTGCCGCAAGCCACTGTCATCACACCGAATATGGACGAGGCGGCCGTGCTTTGGGGCAGGGAGCTAACTACCAGGAACGATTTGGGAGAATGCGCCACAGTCCTTTCCAAGCGGTTTGGTACAGCCGTGCTCGTAAAGGGTGGCCATTTGTCGGGCCTGCCAAATTCTCCAGACGTCCTTTGCGAAGGCGACGGGCGCATCTCCTGGCATGAGGCACCGAGGACGCGGGGGGTCAAGACGCACGGCACTGGATGCACTTACTCTGCAGCCATCGCCGCCGGTCTGGGCCAAGGGATGGCGTTGGAAGCAGCCGTTGCGAGGGCAAAAAACTATGTCTCGAAGGTCATCGCCGCTCATTTTACATGGGAGACGGTTGCTTCCGGCACCGTACATGCTCTTAATCATCAGCAAATTCTCTGAATCCTAGTGACCTCAGCGCGCCACATCCTTCGTAGCCTGTTCGTGCCGCTCCTCGCCCTATCGGTGGAGGCTGCGGCGTCTGGAGAAGGAGTGATGGTGAAGGAGGTGAAGCCAGCGGAGTTACCGGCCACTGATCGGCCCTTGTCCCAGGCGGCTGTGCAATCTGCTTTTCAGATTCTGCGCCAGGAGTATATCCGGCGTGATGAATTGACCTTCGACGAACTCAATCGGGCGGCTCTCCAGGGATTGCTGGATCGGCTCAAATCCGGTGCCAATTTGATCCCTCGACGGGCAGGTGGAGAGGTGAAGGTTGATGAGACTCTCGTCAGTGAAAAGCTCGCGCCTGGGATCGGTTTGGTGCGGCCCCATGCACTGACCTTGGCGGTTGCGCCAGTCCTCGAGAAGTAGTTGGCGGAATTTAAGCAGCAGTCTCTGCAGCACCTAATCCTCGACCTGCGTTACCCCAGTGAGCCAGGGGAGTTTGATGTTGCTGCGGCACTTCTGGATCTCTTTGTGCCGGAAGGGCAGGTGCTATTTAAGCTGAAGCAAATTGGGCAGTCGTCCGCAGAATTGCGTCTTTCTACCAGACCGAGTGCGTGGTCAGGATCCATCGTGGTGCTCGTCGATGCCGAGACCAACAACGTTGGGGAAACCATTGCGGCGGTACTGCAGCATCGGCGTCAAGCTTTGATTGTCGGTGCACTGACACAAGGGGCGACGGTGCGTTATGAAACCCTACCCGTTGATGAACATTGGGCATTGAGATTTGCGAGAGCAGAGATGCTTTTGGACGATGACTCATCGCTATTCACAAAGGGAATCACTCCAGATCTGAGCGTTGATCTTTCATCGAGTGATAAGCGGCAACTCTTTGCCCAGACAGCTCCTTCCGTTGCAGAGGCGACCATTCGCGAAACTGCGCGGGCGCGCTACAATGAAGCCGCGCTTGTCTCTGGAAAGAACCCAGAACTCGAATCCTATATCCGCCGCAGCAAGGGGCAGGACATTGAAAACGATCAGTTGCCAGTCAGAGACACAGTCCTACAACGTGCACTGGATATGGTTCGCGCTCGTGACCACTTTCAGTCGGCCAGTCTCGATTGGAAGAGTGGCGATGCCGCGAAGCGGGCAACCGATAACTCTGCTGATGGTGTGATCCCAAAGGCCATACCCGTGTCCGGAAGATGATCATCCCCATGCCAGAACCGTCAGTCGGCGATGATCCGCCTCACTATGTGCCTGCTACGGTGAAAGTGCTGCGCGTGCTCACTCCTCGCACCGCCTTTGTCGCACTGCCCAACGGTAAGCAAGTCTTCGGCTTCATCGATCCCTGCAATGGTGAATACGCACCCATCTTGGAAGAGCATAGGACGATGGACGCGGAACTTAATGTCGCTGATTTTTCTCAAGCGAGACTAATCCGCGTCATCGGTTGACGAAGAGTGCGTTCAGGAAATCCAACCCAATCGTGGTGCCAATCGTGAATGCCAGGTTCCGCCCACTTGTTGCCGTAGCCGCTGTCTTGTTTGCAGGTTGGTCCGTGGTGACCTGGATGGTTTCGCGCGGTATCGATGAATCTGATGAACCTCTTGGCATCCTGTCACTGGCTATTGCTGCATGGTTTCTGATCGAGCAACGCCACACGTTGAGGGTCACCATCGCTTCACTTGTCATCGCGGCTTTGCTGTTGACTGCGATGGTTTTGCTGCCGTTACCTCACTTGCTGCAGGCGACGGCTTTGTTTGCTGCTACCGGCGTAGTGTTGCGACTCTGGAAGAAGCCAGGAATCGCCTTTTTGCTTTTGTTGTCGGTGCCTTGGGTCTCATCCATGCAGTTTTACTTGGGCTATCCGATGCGTCGTTGGGCGGGAATGTTTTCGGAATTGCTGCTGCGTTTGGTGACGATTGACGTCTCGTTGCAAGGCACGGACTTGTTATACAGGGGCGAGTTGGTTGGAGTTGATCCGCCGTGCTCTGGGGTGCGGATGCTTTGGTTTGCGATGTTTGCGGGTGCAGTGCTTACTGCACGGTTCGGACTGCGGATGCATCGTGCATGGGTTTTAGGTGTGATGTCCGTGGGCCTGGTCATCCTGGCAAACGGACTCCGCGCAGCGATTCTGTTCTTCCCTGAAAGTGGTATGATTGAGCTGCCGCATTGGACCCACGAAGCGGTGGGTGTCCTCGTGTTCGGGTTGGCGATTTGGCCACTGTTTGGATTGGCTCGACGTTGGTCGCTGCCGTCGGTGAATGATCCCGCCGTTATGGCAACATGGTCATGGGTGTTGGCTTTTGTCATTGCCTGTGGATGCATCGCTGGCCTGCAAGTGATGAAGCCGGCGGTGGGAAGCGACGCTGCTGCGGTGACTCCGGAGAAACCCTGGCCGCACACCTTCGACGGCATCCCGATCAGCCTCTTGCCACCTGGAGGTCGCGAGG
>CAZCAL010000125.1:0-7975 GCA_964496625.1 uncultured Verrucomicrobiaceae bacterium
CCTCCGGCTGCGCAACCGGCGCAGCAACGACGGCGGGAGCTTCACCTTTGCGCGGACGACCGCGACCGCGCTTCACGACCACAGGCGCTTCGGGGGCAGCTTTCGCTGGCGGGGATGGCTTCTTGGTGGGAGCTGGAGAGGACTTTTTCTTTTTTGCCATGATTCCCGCGAGGACCTGATTCGAATCTGGATGATGAGAGCTTTGACTGCGCCTTGGGAGGAGCTACGCACTATCCGTTTCCGGGCGGATGCGGTCAAGGTATTCTTTCTGTAATGAAATAACCTTGAGTTGCATCTGCATGGCCGCATCTGCGGGCAATCCATGGCTCTTTAACTGCGTTTGGAGTCGCTGGATTTCAGTCTGCATCCGGAGGAGTTCCAGGGATGCCAGGGCCTGCTGAGCGTCTTCCACGCCCCCCTTTGCCTCTGCGCCCGCCAAAACTTGCGTCAATGCGCTCTCTGCATCTCGATCCAGGGTAGCCAGATAGCTGCTCATCGAGGTAGCATCGTGCGGATCAAATCGGCCCTGCCAGACCATGCCCAGCAGCTCAGTGCCAGGCAGGTCCTTCAAGAGATCTGGACGTTCCACGGTTCGCAGCCACTTTAGGACCTCTGGCTTCGCCAATGCCATGCGACAGAGCAGCATGGCCGTCTTGTCCTGACTTCCCAAAAGCGCACGCCCAGGGCGGTCACCTATGGCACCAGGAGCAGTAGGCTTTTCTTTGGCCGGTGTCCCCGTGCCGACCTGACGACGGATCGCCGCATCCGCGAGGCCTAGTCTCAGGGCGACTCGCTGCATCGCAGTCTCCCTGGCCATCGGGCTCTCCAGCAGGCGGATGTTTGCAGCCACTTTTTCGGCAAAGCGCACCCTCTCACCCATTTGCTCCATCGACGGGTTCGCCATGGCCCGATCCATCTGGTAATCGAGGAATTCCTGCGCACCTGCGATCCTGGCGGCAAAGGCCTCAGCGCCTTCCTTGCGGATGAGGGAGTCAGGGTCCTCCCCCTGAGGCAGCGCCACCATCTTGATGTTCAGCCCGGTGGGCGCAAGGATTTGGAAAGTGCGCTCTGCGGCCTTCAGCCCCGCGTTGTCAGAGTCATAACAGAGCACCACATCATCCGCGTGTCGTTTCAGGAGGCGGCCCTGCTGCTCAGTGAATGCTGTGCCTTGGGCCGCGACCACGTTCTCCAATCCCGCCTCGAAGACCATGATCACATCGATCTGCCCTTCGCAGACGATCACTTGCCCAGCCTTGCTGATGGCTCGGCGGCTTTTATCAAAGCCAAAGAGGACCTTACTCTTGGAAAAGATCGGTGTCTCTGGAGAGTTCAGGTATTTCGCTGCCTTCGCATCCGCCTGCAAGAGGCGCCCGCTGAACGCAATGACCTCGCCATTGTCATTGCGAATCGGAAACATCAGACGATCACGAAAGCGGGGATAAGCGCCTCGCTCATTCTCCGTCAAGATGCCAGACTCCAGCAGCAGGGCCTGACTGAAACGATTCTCCCCCGCCCACTGCCGCAGCAATTGCGGTGATCCAGGGGAGTAACCGATCAACCAATTCTTAGCGACCGCAGAAGTGATGCCGCGCGACTTCAAATAAACGCGTCCAGGCTCGCCCAGCGGGCTTTTCATGAGGATCTGATGATACCAATCCGCAGCTGATTTGTGCAGCCGAACGAGAGAGGAGCGCAACTTCGCCGCAGCCTCAGCATTCGCATCCCAGACTTCGTCCTGAATGCGGATTCCCGCTGCATCAGCGAGTCGCTTGACCGCCTCCACAAAACTCATGCCATCGTGCTCCATAATGAAGCGAATGGCCGTGCCCCCCACCCCACAGCCGAAGCAGTGATAGGAACTGCGCGATGGGCTGACATTGAAGGAGGGGGACTTCTCGTTGTGAAAGGGGCACAGCCCGACAAAATTGCCGCCCGCACGCCGCAATTTCACATAACGCCCCACCACCTCCACGATATCCGTGGCGGCGAGCACCTGCTGAATCGTCTCTTCGGGGATGCGTGACATTGGGGCTGGTATGAATGGCGTGGGAGACGGCAGACGCAATGCCGAATGCACGGCAGAGACACTCCAGACGTGTTCCTCCTTGCAAAGCGGAGCGGGCGGGGTAACAGCAAGAAGTTTACCCCTACCCTACCCCCTGAATGAAGGCACTGCTTGCACTGGAAGACGGACGTTGTTTCGAAGGCGAATCCTTTGGCGCTCCTGGAACGCGCACGGGAGAAATCTGCTTCAACACCTCCATGACCGGCTATCAGGAAGTGCTGACTGATCCGTCTTACCGTGGCCAGATCGTCTCCATGACCTGCCCACAAATCGGCAACTACGGCATCAATCATCACGACGATGAAAGCCACGAGCCCCACGTGCGCGGCTTTGTGATCGAAGAGTTAAGCCCCGTCGTCAGCAACTGGCGCTCCGAAGAAAGCCTGGACGCCTATCTGAAGCGCTGGGACATCCCCGGCATCCAGGGCATCGACACCCGCGCCCTGACAAAGCATCTGCGCACCCTCGGTGCCATGCGCGCCGTCATCACTAGCGAAGTGAGCAGCGTCGCCGAAGCCGTAAAATTGGCCGCCGACAGCCCGCCTATGTCTGGATCAGACTACGTCAAAGAGGTCACCACCAAAACCGCTTATACCTGGGATCCAGAGGACACTCTCAGCCGCGATTGGGACATCCCCAGCCCATCCCAAAACCGCGAAGGCGGGCCGGATGGCGCGTTTCATAAGCTCCCACCAGTTCGCAATCACATCGTCGCCTACGATTTCGGGATCAAGCGCAACATCCTGCGTCGGTTGCGTCAGCAGGGCTTCCGAGTCGATGTCGTGCCCGCTACAACCAGCGCCGAAGCTGTCCTGGCCAAGAACCCAGACGGCATCTTCCTTTCGAACGGGCCTGGCGATCCAGCCGCACTCGGTTACATCCACACAGAGATCAATAAGCTCATCGGCAAGAAGCCCATCTTCGCCATTTGCCTCGGGCACCAGATCCTCGGTCATGCCTACGGCGGCAAGACCTTCAAGCTGAAGTTTGGCCATCGTGGAGGCAACCAACCAGTCAAAGATTTACGCTCAGGAAAAGTGGCTATCACAGCCCAGAACCATGGGTTCGCCATCGACCCGAGCAGCCTGCCATCCAACGTAGAGGTCACACACATTAACCTCAACGACGGGACTGTGGAAGGCATGCGCCACCGGGACGCCCCCATCCTCAGCGTCCAATACCACCCCGAAGCCGCCCCCGGCCCGAACGACGCCAAGTACTTCTTCGAAGAGTTCCAAGGGATGATCGAGAAGGGCGTGTGAAGCACCCTACATTACCGCAGCCAGTGGTCACGCGCCCCTGTAACTGGGCGTCTGTGGCCCCGGTGTGAATGAGAAGGCAAAAGAATCGCTTTGGCTTCGGCGGCCTCAGCGGCGATCCAGCGGCCCGGCCTCACAGAGGCCAGCTAGAACCTCCCCGCCGGTCTGACTTCGTGCGTATGGAAACCCTGGAGAGTCGATGCAGGCTGGAGGACCCAGCGCGGCGAATCATTTGGTCACCACCTTGAGCCCTGAAAATTCAGTCCAACATGGGCGGGTGGGTGCCCAGGTCTGGTCGCTGCCGCCGTGGAATGTTTCAAAGTAAAGGGAGTCAATCGCAAACGTATCGACCGTGCGCCACTCCATGTCGGTGCGACTGACCATCAACTGCTCTGCGTTCCCCTCGCCCGCAGCCACCCAGACATACAGCTTTCCGTTTTTCCGTCCAGGCTCATTTATCGCCACCTTGATGCGAACACGAATAGGCTCATCCATCGGGAAACGAAATTCATCAGGAAACGCAAAACTATCGCCATAGTTGCCCCTCTGATTCTTGTGATAAACGTAAGCTTCCCCTCGTCCGTCCTTTCGCCACATCAGTCGGGCAGAAAAGCCATTCGTTCCGTCCGCAGGACGCCCGCCGCTGACGTTGGCCGGGCCACCACTCAACCCAGGCAACTTACCTCCCTTCACCCAGTCAAAGCTGGGGCTGAATCTGACGGTGTAGGTCAGTTGGGCTTCATCCGTCTTCCCAATCGGAAAACGCCAGCCGATTCCGCACTTCTCCGGCCCAATCTGCCCTGTGGCGTAATCCACACGAAACGACTTTTTCCCCTCATGCTCGGTGATGGAGAGGTGCCCCTCCTTGACACCGTCCTCCCAGGCGCAGGAAGGCCAGTTCCGCTTCCACTGTTCCACCGACACCGGTCCCGCATCCCCCAATGGCTTCACGATGATTTCACCAGCAAACGCAACGACTTTGCCGACAGCCACCAACGCACAAACGAGGTGCTTCATGGCAGCGCAGCTCTTCATTGGATTCATCGGTCGGTCGGCGCAGGCACTCCAAGGAACTTGCGAACTTCCGCAAAGCCACCGTCCGGCGCCATCTCCGCAACGTGCGTCCTTGCACCTTCCAACCACTGTCCGCTGGTCGGCTGGTGGCTGCTGACGACTTCGAGAAGACGATCCATGGAGATCGGCACGGGCTTCCCAGTGTGGATGACCTCTGAAAGCGCGAGCTCTGCCGCACGATCAAAGATCCACTTCAAATCGGCACCTGAATAACCTGCGGTCGCCTGCACCAGCACATCTGGGCGGAGATTCGAGATGGGCTTGTCCTTGGCCAGCAATCCAATGATCTGTGCCCGAGCGGCATCATCCGGTGGCGGGACAAAAATCGTCTGGTCAAAGCGGCCTGGACGACGGAAGGCGGGGTCCAAATTCCATGGCTGATTGGTCGCGCCTATGACGAGGATGCGCTGATTCTCGCTGCGGATGCCATCCAACTCGTGGAGGAATTGATTCACCAGATTTCGCATCTGCGTCTCGCGCACTTGGCGTCGGTCCTGCGCCAGCGAATCCAATTCGTCAAACACCAGCACGCAGGGGGCCTGGGCACGGACGGTCTCAAAGATCTGGTGGAGATTGCGCTCCGTGCTCCCCCAATAAGGATCAAAAATCTCATGGAGGCCGACGGAAAAATAATTGCAGGCCACCTCGCCAGCCACCGCTCGTAGCATCAGTGTCTTACCGCAGCCTGGTGGCCCGTAAATCAGGATACCGCCGCCAGTGCGACGACCGTATGCCTTGTAGAGATCGGGAAACTGGAGCGGATAGATGATTTTGAGGCGAATCTCCTCCTTCAGCGCCTCCATGCCTCCCACATCGGCGAAAGCCACGCGCGTCCGCTCGGGATCTCCCGGTGCAAAAAAGGTCTCAGGGCGCCACTCGAAAGGCGCGTCTTCCATGAACGGGTCTTCAAATGCCTCTCCGCCAGATTCATTCTCAAAGAACGACTCCGCGCTGACTAGTTCGGGTGTAGGGGGACCAAGATTACGGCGCGCTTCTTTGGCGGTGCGGCCCAGATCCTTTTCCAGGGCAGGATCGCTCATCGTTGCATCCAATTGCGCCGCCTTGTCAAAATGCTCTACTGCGCGGGTGCGGTCTCCCTCACTCAATAGCACCCGGCTGAGCAGCAAATGCGCGGAGATATCGGCGGGGTCTGCCTGCAGCACACGCTCAATTCGCACGGCGGCCCCAGAAGGATCGCCCTCCATAAAATGTACTTTGGCGATGCCTAGCTGGGCGTCTTGGTGATCTGGATCGATCTCCAGCACCCGCTCAAAGGCATTGCGGGCCTTATCCAGCCGCAATTCGTCCAGACAAGCCCGCCCAAAAAGCAGGAGCAGGGAGACGTTCTCTGGGGATTCCCGGAGGGCGTCACGAAGAGCGGTGAATGAAGACATTTGCAGACAGGGGAAAATTGATGGTCCCAAGAGACTGACAGCGCGCTGCACTCTCTCGTTCATTGAGACTAAAGCGGCATCAGGCGCTCATCTCCAGGAAATTCTTCAATAACCGCTTTCCTTCGACGGTCAAAATCGACTCTGGATGAAACTGGACCCCGTGGATTTGTAGCTCTTTGTGGCGCAATCCCATGATCTCGCTGGCGTCATCGTCCGCCACGGCGGTGATTTCCAAGCAGTCCGGCAAGGTATCCTTTTTCACCAGCAGTGAATGATAGCGGGTAGCGACAAAAGGGTCTGGCAGCCCATGAAACACTGATCCGTTCTGGTGACGAATCATTGAGGTCTTGCCATGCATCAAACGGCCTGCACGGACGACATCGCCGCCAAACACGTGCCCGATGCACTGGTGCCCCAGGCAGACACCCAGCAGCGGGACCTTGCCGCCAAAGGTGCGAATCACATCACAGCTGATCCCTGCCTCCTTCGGGGTGCATGGCCCTGGCGAAATACAAATATGGTCTGGCGCCAGATCTCGAATCTCATCCAGCGTGATCTGGTCATTCCGACGCACCTCCATCTCTGCGCCCATTTCACCAAAGTGCTGGACGAGATTGTAGGTAAAGGAGTCGTAGTTATCGATAATTAAGAGCATGGCACCACAAAGATCAGTCAGGAGCCATCATCCATCAAGGAGGCCCAAGGGGAAAGCGAAACATTCTACCGGTCAGCGAGGCCCAAAGTAAGCCAGCAAGAAAACCAAAATCAAAATGATCGCCACCCACCACCAAAGTTGCCGGGTCAATCGAAGGTTCGCGTCCTTGCCGCCAAACTCCTTGGCCGTAAAGTCATCATAATCAAAATCTTCGTCAGGCAGATCAAGGCCCTCGTAAGTCTGGTCCTCGTCATTCCAGCCTGATTTGGCGCAGGAACCGCATTGATCACAGGCGACAGCACCGCGCGGAACCCACTCACCACACACGGGGCATTGTCCGGGAGGCTTGAAGGTGGGCATGGCAGGAAGCGCTGTCAACAGAGCGCGGCTACAGTTTTGCCAAGGCATCATCTAGGGATGCCAACAGGCTGGAAATCGTAGCCTCCGTCTCATCACCCATGTTGGAGATGCGGAAGGTCTTACCCTTCAGCTTTCCGTAACCACCATCAATGACGAGGTGATGATCCGATTTCAAAGTTGCGTTCAGTTTGGCGACATCGATTTCGCGATTGTTCGCCACGCAGGTCAGCGCCTTGGAGCGATAACCTTCTGGGGCAAAGAACTCAAAGCCATTGCGCGTCACCCAATCATGCACCATGCCGTTCAGCTTAGCATGCCGGGCGTAACGGTTTTCTGGCCCTTCCGCAAGAATTACGCCCAGCTGATGGCGCAGACCGTAGATCAAAGAGATGCAGGGCGTGCTCGGTGTCATGCTCTTCTCCCCATTGGCCTTGAATTCAATGAAATCAAAGTAGTAGCCGCGATCAGGAATCTCTGCGGCACGCTGGAAGGCTGCGTCAGAGGCCGCAAACAAGGCGAGCCCAGGCGGCATCGCGAGGGCTTTTTGGCTACCGGTCAAAAGGACGTCGATGCCTAGCTCATCAAAGGCCACCGGCACTGTGGTAAAGCCAGAGACAGAATCGACAATGAACATCACGTCAGGGAACTTCTTCTTCAGCGCTGCGATTTCGGTGAGAGGATTCAGTACGCCCGTTGAGGTCTCATTGTGGATCAGCGTCATCGCGTCGAATTCCCCCGTCGCGAGGCGCTTCTCGATTTCTTCAGCAAGGATAGGCTGACCCCAGTCCACCTGATAAGCCTCCGCCTGCTTTCCACAGCGGAGAGAGACATCCAGCCACTTATCCGAAAAAGCGCCGCAGCAGCAATTGAGAACCTTCTTCTTCACCAGATTGCGAATGCTACCTTCCATCACTCCCCATGCGGAGGAAGTGCTGAGAAAGACCTGCTGCTTCGTGCCGAACAGGGTCTGAAGTTGCGGTTGGATCTCTGCATAGAGGTTGGTGAAGTCCTTGCTCCGATGCCCGATCATCGGCTGGTTCATGGCAGTGAACGTGCCGGGTGAAACTTCGATGGGACCTGGGATAAAGAGTTTGATGTGCTGACTCATGATGGGGGAAAGAAAAAAAGGCCCGGATCGGAAATACCGCCGGGCAATCAGTCATAGCCG